>JAHDBV010000035.1:21442-42199 GCA_020630195.1 Acidimicrobiales bacterium | reverse complement strand
TGTCGTTCTCACGCTCGAGGGGCTTGATCTCGTCCTCGATGAACTGGTCGAGCTGATCGAGCAGATCGGTGATCTCGGTGGGCAGCGTGAAGTCCATGGTTATCCCCCTCGCCGGGCATCCCGGCGTCGGACCGAACCTACGTGGCGATGACGAACCGGTCACATCCGAGGGTGACGTTGGGGTCCTCTCGTTCGGCTGCGTCCGGCCGATGGGGGCATGTGGGTGATCGCATCGCAGTGCCGTTGCCACGCGCAGCCGACCGTCGAGAAGGCGGCGTTCATGCGCCTGCGTCCGACGAACCGCAACCTGCTCGGCCACTGGCTCGGGCTCTCATGACCCGTTCACCCTGCTCCTGTGTGGGGAAACAGCCGAACTCACCGACACGCCTGCGATGACCGATGATGTCCGAGTGAGCTCGAGCGACTTCGATCACCTCGTCTGGCCGCTGACCAGCCAACCGTGGAAGATCCTGATCGCGGACGACGGCGGCGTGTCGCTCTCCTCACTCCGCTCCGCACCGGGCTGGCAAGCGAAAGCCGCGGCGAGGGCGTTCGCGCGGGGCGATCTCGAACTCGGTGGCCCCGACAACGGCACGCTGCGGCTTGCGTACGACGAGATCCTCGATGTGTCCGTCGACCCGGTCAACCGCAGCGGCGCTCGAGCGTCGGCGTGGAACGTGACGATCCGACACCTCGGTGGTCGAGCCGTCGTCTCGGCCGACTCGGGCCTCGTGGTGAATCTCGAGTCGTCGCCGTCACCGGCTCAACTTCGCCATCCGAGCCACCACGTCGCCGACCGCATTCTGCAGGGCGTCCTCCGGGGAGCCGAGTTTCGCCCCACAGCCCCGCCCGGCGAGAACGTGACGATCCGTCTCTGCACGAACGCGTGGTACGAGCGTCACTACGTCGCGACGCTGGGACCACTCGCGTTGTTCTCTCCGGTGCTCCTCGGATGGTGGTGCCTCCCTGCGCTCGCTGTGATCGCAGCACTCGTCTACGCAGGCCAGCGCACGGCGACCATCGGGACCGACGGAGTCCGATACGGCCCAAGACTGTGGCGTCGCCGAGTGACCTGGGACCGAATCGACGCTGTTGAGTTGGCGCCTTGGGAGATCTCGCTCCATCGCGGAAAACGACGAGTTGCGACACTGCTCACGACCGCCCAGACAGTCCGCGGGCAGCTCGACATCCATCGTGCCCAGCAGGCCATCGCGCAGACGGCGCCCGATCACGTTCGGCTCGCACCGCTTCTCGCTCAGGCGCGACTCGTTCGCGGCTGACGCGCCGCTGCCTGGATGAGGTGCCCGGCGCTCGGCGACGGCCAGGCGGACTCAGCCGGCGGTGCGGATGACATCGGCGACGACGGCCGCCCAGTCGCCGAGGAGCGAGAAGTGGGTGGCATCGGGGACCTCGACGTCGGTGACGACATCCACGCCCGCCGCCCGCAGCCCTTCGACCACCGTGTCCGGCACGATCGCGGGCAGGCCGGGGGCCACACCGTTGCCGGCTCGCACGAACGAGACGGGCACGCCGATCCGCTCGGCCGAGCCCGTCGCCGCCTCGTCGAGGATCATCGAACGGAAGTCGGCTTCGACGGCAGCGGCATCGACCGGGAACGCCAGTCCGTCGAGGTTGGGGAGGATGTTGCCGAGTGCGCCGCTGATGGCGTCCTCCGGATCGGTGTCACCGAGCACCCGGGCGGGCCCACCGTCGACGAGGACGACGGCGCTCACCGTCGGGGTGCCGGCGGCGGCCGCCACCACGTGGGCACCGAAGGAGTGCCCGACGAGCACGACCTCACCGTCGATCTGTTCGATCACCTCGGTGAGGTCGGTGGCGTGTGCGGCGACGCCCCAGGGTCCGTCCGACCACGACTCACCACGGCCACGCAACTCCACCGCGAGGGTCGAGGCGACATCCCCGAACGCCTCGAGCACGGCATCCCAGGAGGAGGCAGCGCCGTTGACACCGTGCACGAGCACGACGGTGGGCCCGGCCGTACCCGATCGGTGCACCGCCGAGACGGCGCCATGGGTGGTCTCGAACCGGACTCGCTGGGTCATGGCCGTCACCGTACCGAGCACCCACCGCCGCGCTTGCCGAAACTCCCACCCGTCCCTGCATCCCCGCCGCGCCTTGCGCGGGGATTTGGGCGCACGTGGTCACATGGCGGAAACACCGAACGCCTAGGTTCGGGTCATGGACGTCGATGTGCACTTCTACTGCTCGGTCCCGATGCCGGACGCGGGTGCCGGCGAGCCGGCGCCGGTCGACCGGCGCTACGGCAACGACGACGTCATCGCCTGCTACGAGAACCTCGAGCACTGGGCCGTCACGGCCGACGAGCTCGGCTACGGGACGATGTGGCTCACCGAGCACCACTTCCAGTACGAGGGCTATGAGGTCGTCCCGAACCTGATCCAGATGGGCCAGCACCTGGCCTCGTTGACCGGGCGGATCAAGTTCGGTCAGGCCTTCAACGTGGTGCCCCAGTGGCACCCGCTCCGTCTCGCCGAGGACTTCGCCATGGCCGACGTCCTCACCCGGGGCCGCATGGTCTTCGGCGTGGGCCGCGGGACCGTGCCCCGCGAATCCGAGACGCTCGGCGGCGTGGTCGCCTCCGGCGACAACGCGATGGCCGAGCAGCAGGACCTACTCAACCGGGAACTCTTCGAGGAGGCCATGGAGGTCATCCGGGCCGCCTGGGGCAACGAGACCTTCTCCCACACCGGCAAGCACTTCGTGTTCCCGCCGCCCGGCATCCCCGACCGTGGCTCGACCGTGCAGAACCTGACGCTGATCCCGAAGCCGAGGAACTTCCCCGAGGTGCCGCCGATCTACCAGCCGGCGACGTCGCCGGCGACGATCGACTACGTCGCCAGGGTCGGCCACATCGGCATCTTCACGAGTGGTCCGCTGGAACGGGTCGCCCGCAGCTGGGATCTCTTCGCCGAACTCGCCGCCGGTCACGGGCGTGAGCTCGCGCCGGGGGAGGGGCGGGCGTATCACACGAACATCCACGTGGGCCGCACGACCGCGGAGGCCATCGCCGGCGCCCGCCCCGGCCACGACGAGTACGTGAAGTTCCTCTCGCCCTACGGCCGGTTCGCCCACTACCCGGGCGACGACGTGCCCTTCGACCACCGCCCGTCGGTCGAGGAGACCATGGCCGCCGAGACGATGGCGATCGGTTCGGTCGAACAGGTCGCCGACCAGCTCGGCCGCTTCGCCGATCGTCTCGATCTGAACCACCTGCTGCTCTTCCCCGACTTCCCCGGTCTCACCCGGGAGCAGATGGACGAACAGATGCACCTGATCGCCACCGAGGTCATGCCCCGCCTCGGCGTCGACATGAGCACCGGCGCCGGGGAGCCGTCGTCCGATGCCTGATGCCGACGTCATCGTCGTCGGCGCCGGCCACAACGGACTGATCTGCGCCGCCTACCTCGCCCGGGCCGGCCACGACGTGCTCGTGCTCGAAGCACGCACGGAGGTGGGCGGGTGTGCGGCGACCGAGTCGGCGCTCGACGCCCGCTTCAACATCTGCAACTGCGACCACACGATGATCCGGGCGACGCCGATCGCCGAAGAGCTCGACCTCGCCGCACACGGGCTGCGCTACGTGGAGCCCGAGCCGTCGTACAACCACGTGTTCTGGGACCACGAGCTCACCCCGTGGCTGTTCTTCCACGACGCCGAACGCACACTCGAGGGCCTTCGCCGGACCCACCCCGCACAGGTCAACGCGTACCGTCGGTATCTCGACGCCGCCCGTCCCGCCGCGGAACTCGTCGTCGAGATGGCCTGCACCGCGCCGTCGACGCCGGCCATGGTCCGGACCCTGCTGGAGCGACGGGCGAGGGGCGCGACCCAGCTGTTGCGCTGGAGCCGCACGAGCCTCGTCGACGCGCTCGGCGCCTTCTTCGACGACCCCGCCATGATCCTGCCGCTGGTGTCCACAGGCCCGACGGTGTGGGGGGTGCCTCCCACGATGCCGGGCACGGGCACCGCCGCGATGCTCTACGGCGTGCGCCACCTCGTGCACACCGGACGCCCCGAGGGCGGTTCGGGCTCGCTCACCGATTCGATCGCGTCGAGCTTCACCGCCGCCGGCGGTCGGATCCGCACCTCGGCGTCGGTGCGTCGGATCGTCGTGGCCGGCGACGTGGTGCGTGGGGTGGAGCTCGACGACGGCACCGAACTCACCGCGTCGACCGTCGTCGCCGCCTGCGACCCCCGACGGGCGCTCGTCGACTGGCTCGACGAACCCCCGGCCGGGGCGACCTCACTCGTCGAGCAGTGGCGCTCCGCGCCCACACACGACGGCTACGAGTCGAAGGTCGACGCCGTGGTACGGGATCTCCCCGAGTACCTGCATGCCGGTCGCATCGCCGACCTCGGGTTCCCGACCGACGGACTCGACCTCGCCGGCCCGACCACGGTCGTGTCGCCCTCCCTCGACGACCTCGCCGAGGCCCACCGGCTCCGCGAGGTCGGCCACGTGCACTCCTCACCGACCCTGCTCGTCAACTTCCCCTCCGCCATGGACCCGACGATGCGCTCGTCCGACGGCCATCACATCATGAGCCTCGAGGCCCTCTTCACGCCGTACGCCCTCGAGGGCGGCTGGGACGGCTCGACGGAGCCGCGCCGTTGGCTCGACCGGTTCTCGTCACTCGCCGCACCCGGCTTCCTCGAGGGGCTCGAGCGGTTCCGGGAGATGACCCCGGTCGTCTACGAGCGTGAGTTCGGCATGCCACGCGGCTACGCCCCGAGCTATCCGGGTTCCCCGGTGGCCGCCCTGCTCGGCAAGCAGAAGGAACTCAGCCGCTACGAGACGCCGGTCGGCGGGTTGTACCTCACCGGCGCCGGCACCTACCCCGGCGCGGGCATCTGGGGAGCCTCGGGACGCAACGCGGCGCACGTCATCGACCGTGCCCGAGCCGGCGCCGCCGCCTGACCGAGCTCGCCCTCCACGGTCCACGACGGGCCGTGTTTCGGGTCGTTGAACTCGGCAATCACCAGCCTGCGTGGTCGGGCGGGGATGCGTAGGATGCGCCCATGCGTACCGGTGTGTTCCTGTTCGGTGGAGTCGAGATGGACGATGCCGGTGCCGGCCCGCCCGCACCCACCGACCGCCGCTACGACAACAAGACGATCTGGGAAGCCACCGAGCGGATCCTCGACGTCGGTGTCCTCTGCGACCAGCTGGGCTACGACAGCTACTGGTTGACCGAGCACCACTTCCAGTACGAGGGCTACGAGGTCGCCCCCAACGGCATCCTCTTCGGTGCCGTGCTCGCCGAGCGCACGAAGAACATCCGCATCGGGTCGATGTTCAACGTCGTGCCGCAGTGGCACCCGCTGCGCCTCGCCGAGGACTTCGCCACCCTCCACAACCTCTCCGGCGGTCGCGGCATCCTCGGCGTGGCCCGGGGCACCGTGCCCCGCGAGGCCGAGACACTCGGCGCGCAGATCGGCTCGTTCGACAACCCCGACAAGGCCGAGGCCGACCGTCTCAACCGGGCCCAGTTCGACGAAGCCATGCAGATCATCCGCATGTCGCTCGAGCAGGAGACGTTCTCGTTCCAGGGCGAGATCTATCAGGTTCCACCCCCGGGTATCCCCGACCGCGGCGGGTTCGTCGAGCACCTCACACTGTTACCCCGCCCGCTCTACCCCTACGAGATCTGGCAGGCGGTCACCTCTCCACCGACGCTCGAATACGTTCCGAAGCAGGGCTACGGCGGTGTGTTCTGGCTCAAGCACCACTCCTTCATCACGGAGTGGTGGAACCGGTTCGGCGACTTGTACGCCGATCACCACGGCGTCGAGCTCGCGCCGGGGGAGAAGCGACAGCTCGTCGTGTCGGTCTGTGTCGAGGACACCATGGAGAAGGCGATGGCGTCGGTCCGCCCCGGCCACGACGAGTTCTGGAAGTTCCTCGGCCCCTACGGCTGGAGCAAGGGCTACATGGGCCCCGATGGCGGACCGGCCCAGCCCGGCCTCATCCCGACACTCGAGGAGTCGATCGAGAACCGCACCTGGCTCGTCGGCACCGCCGACGACGTGGCCGAGCAGCTCAACACCTACAAGAACGATCTCGGCATGGAGAACCTCGTCCTGTTCCCCAACATGCCGGGTGACGCCTACTCGAAGACCGAGGAGCAGGTCACCCGCATCGCCGAAGAGGTGCTCCCGCAGCTCGGCTGATGACCACTCGTTCCACGGTCGTCCAGTGCCATCCGGTGCCGGACAGTTTCAACGCGGCGCTCGGTGCCGCACTCATCGAGGGGCTCACGGCCACCGAGCCCGAGGCGCCGGCGGTCCACCGGATCGCGATGGGCGACGTCGTGCCCGACGAGCTCGCCGGGCACCTCTATCTCGTCTTCCCCACCTGGTGGGGCGGCCTGCCGAGCCCGCTGCTCGGGCTCATCCAGGAACGACTCGGCCCCTGGGTCGACGAGGGGCGACGCGGACCCTCGCCGTGGGCCGGGGTCACCCGACTCCACTGCCTCACCACCTACGGCTCACCGAAGGCCAACAACCGGCTCCAGGGTGAGCCCGGCCGTCGCCTCGTCGAACGCACGGTGGCGTCGCTGTGCGCTCCCGGGGTCGAGGTCGCCTGGCGGGCGATCTACGGACTCGACGGTGTGGGGGACGACCATCTCGGTCGACAGCTCGACGCGCTGCGTCGGGACCCGCTCGCCGTCATCGGCTGAGGTTCGTCGCCGCCGCGGGATCGGCGCTCACCAGCGCCGGAAGGCCCGCCGGATCGACGTCTCGGGTGCGGCACCCCCGCTCGGCAGCACGACCTTGGTGCGGCGGCAGCGAGGGTGGCAGTTCATCCGCAGCGTCCACAGGATCGTGCGGTGCCCGCCATCACGGGCGCGGGCCGTCTCGAGCCGGCCGTGTGGCGTGGTGGTCACCAGGGCCAGGCGGCGGACCTGGGTCATGCCCGGTCGGAGCTTGCCGGCGTCGTTGAACACGAACCCGACACCGGGGAGGAACGCCTTCTCCATCCACGCCTTCATCGTGGCCGGCACCGTGAACGTCGTGGTCGGGTAGCAGAACACCATCGCATCGGCCGCGGCGATGTGGTCGGCCGCTTCACGGATCTCGTCCGAGACCCGGTTGTCGTCCTCGTGATAGGCGCGACGCTCGGCCTCGGTCATCGGACGACCGCGATGCCCCTCGTGCAGTTCGAGCACGTCGGGCTCGTGGCCGCGCTCGACCAGCGCATCGGCCACGACGCGAACCACCCCCCGGTCCGGGTGGACCGGGGGGTAGCCGTCGAGGATCAGCACCCGCATCGGCGGAACCGACGTGGGACCGACCCGATGATCAGAGACCGATCGAGTCGTCGATGAACTCGTTGGTCACGAGGTCCTCGGGGGTGAGGCCCTCGTCGATCGTGAAGCCGAGCTCCTCCTGGACCTCGGCGAGGGTGTCGATGACACCCTGCACCCGGTCGAGGTCGAAGTTGCCGAGCGTCGAGTCGGGGCCGTTGCCGACCAGGCCGAGCTCGAGCTGGGTGGCCACGGAGTACTCGGCCACGCCCTCGGTGTAGACCCAACCGTTGTCGTAGGCGGCCACGAGCTCGAGGATGAGCTCGTTGGTGGCGCCCGGGTTGGTGATGTAGTCGACCTGGGCCTGCTGGATGATCGGGGTCAGCGCCGCGAGGCAACCCGAGTCCTTGAGCTCGTCGAAGGTGTCCGGCTTGGCGGCGATGGCGGCGGCGTAGGCCTGGAGACCGAGATCGTGGATGAGCTCGAAGGCGACGGGCTTACCCCACTCGGCGACCTCGTTCTCGTACACGTACGGCTCGGCCGAGGCGAAGCCCTGCTGGGCGATGGCGCCACCCTCGGCGGCGAACACGGCGGGGCTGCCGTCGTACGAACCGTCGAGCTGTTCCTCGAGCACGAGACCACGGGCGACGAGGTCGGGCATGTAGGTGGCGGTGCCGAAGTAGCGGATGGTGGCGGGGCCACCGTCGACGGTCGCCAGGTCGGCGATCGACTCCACACCCGGGTAGGTCTCCGGGTCCCACATGATCATCTGCGGGTTGATCTCGAGCGGCGCCACGAAGGCGACGGTCGGGAACTCACCGGCGTTCTGGATGGCCTCGTCGGTGGAGACGTAGCCCATCGTGATGTCGGAGTCCTGGTACATCTGGGCCGTCACCTGCTGGAAGCCGATGGCGGGACCGCCGGAGCGGACCTCGATGTCGACACCGGTGTCTTCGCCACCGGCGACCAGATCGCCCGAGACGACGGCGGAGCCGGCGTCGATGGTGTAGCCGTCCTTGCCCACGAGCTCGTAGAGCATCCCGTGCTCGGCCTCGGGGTTCCAGTCCTTCTGGACCACGATGGTGGCGGGGCAGATGTCGGCGAGTGAGCCGCCACTGGCCGCTTCCTCACCGCTCTCGTCGGTGGTTTCGGCATCGTCGCCGGCGCTCGTGTCGTCATCGCTGCCACAGGCTGCGGCCACGAGCGTGAAGGCGAACAGCATCGCCAACAGACGCATCAGTTTGGACATGGTTTCTCTCCCTGTGAAACGGCCACGGCGGGTACCGAGCCGATGGACGCCGGCGGGGGTACCGACGGCGAGATCGTGGACGTGGTCAGCCGACACCGGTCTCGGAGTGCCACTTGCCGATCACCCGGCTGCGCAACCAGCCGAAGAAGGCGAAGACCCCGATGCCGAGTGCAGCGGACATGATGATCGCGGCGAAGAGTTCCTCCTGCGCGATCCGGGCGAAGTACTTGTCGAGCAACGAGCCCAGGCCGGGATCGCCGCGACGGAAGAAGAAGTCGCCGACGATCGCACCGACCACCGACAGGCCCGCAGCGATGCGCAGCCCGGTGAACATCGCGGGCAGGGCGGCCGGGACCATGAGCTTGCGGAGCCGGGTGCCGCGGCTGGCGCCGTGGAGGGCGAACAGCTCGTGGTGGCTCTTCTTCGCCGACAACAGACCGAACAACGTGTTGGCCACGATCGGGAAGAAGGCGATGATCACGCAGACGAGCATCCGGGAGAAGAACCCGAAGCCCCAGATCGAACCGATCAGCGGCACCAGCGCGAGGATCGGCACCGCCTGGAGGGCGATCAGGTAGGGGTAGAACGCCTTCTCGATCCACTTGGCCTGGCTCATCGCCATCGCGAGACCCGAGCCGAGGACGATCGCGGCGCCCAGGCCGGTGAGCGCGACCTTGGCGCTCAGCCACGTGGCTTCGGCGTTGGCGACGAACACGACGGAGGTGTCGAGACCCGGGTCGATCGACCAGAACGGGACGACATCGGAGACGACCATCTTCACGAGTGCCCAGAGCTGACCGAACGACATGCCCTCGATGAAGCCGACGTTGATCACGTCGTGGGGCGGCGGCAGGAGCCACTCGCGGCCCGAGAAGAACAGGTACGGCGCGGCGTACCAGAACGCGATGAACGCCACGAAGACCGCGAGCGGACCGGCCCAGCTGGCGGTCGTGCGGTCGCTCGGGGCGGTCCTGGTCGGCGACGGGGTGGCGGCCGCCGGCGCCGTCGAGGCGGTGGGCTCGGTCATCGCGTCGCTCCGGGTGTCGGGATCAATGAGCATCGCGCAGCTCCCTCGACACACGCCCGGACAACTCGGCGAAGGCCGGGTCGAAACGGAGCTCGGGGGAGCGGGGGTAGTCGAACGGCACCTCGATGTCGGCGGTGATGCGGCCGGGGCGGCTCGACATCACGAGCACCCGGGTGGAGAGGTACACGGCCTCGGTGATCGAGTGGGTGATGAACAGTCCGGCGAAGCCGTTGTCCATGAAGAGCCGGATCAGCTCGGTCTGGAGCTTCTCACGGGTGATCTCGTCGAGCGCACCGAACGGCTCGTCGAACAGGAACACCGGGGGTTCCATCATCAACGACCGGGCGATGGAGGCGCGCATCCGCATGCCGCCCGACAACGCCTGGGGGTAGTGGCCCTCGAAGCCGGCGAGGCCGACGGTCTCGATCGCCCGCAACGCCCGATCCGCCCGCTCGTCCTTCGGGACGTCGTGGAGCTCGGCGAACAACTCGACGTTGTCCTGGACCGTGCGCCAGTCGAGCAGGGTGGCGTCCTGGAACACGAAGCCGATGTTGGAACGGTCGACCTGCACCGCGCCGCCCGACTCGGTCTCGAGTCCGGAGGCGATGCGCAGCAGCGTCGACTTGCCACAACCGGACGGGCCGACGACGGTCACGAACTCGCCCGGCCGGATGTCGAACGACACCTCGGCGAGGGCGTGGGTCCCGTCGGGGAACACCATGTCGACACCGTCGAACGTCAGCGCCGGCTTGTCGGTCAGATCGATCCGACCCTGTGACGAATCGGCCACGGAGGGTGGTGAAGTGGAGGCCCCGGAACTCATTCCGGGAGACCGTACGCGGCGCGCGTCCCGAGCGCACGGGCTGCGGGTTTACGGTTTGTAACGTCTTTGTTTCGTGCCACGTCACGTCATCCAGTGACCACTCGACGCGTTCATGGCCTCGCCGGTGATGGGAACGGAGTCGGGACCGGCCAGGAAGCCGACGACGCCGGCGATCTCGGCCGGCGTCGACAGGCGCCCGAGTGGCGACCCCGCCTCCCAGGCCGCCACCCGAGCGGGATCACGGCCGGCGGCGCCGAGGTCGGTGAGCACGTAGCCCGGACACACGCAGTTGACCCGCACACCACGAGGACCGAACTCCATCGCCGCCACCCGGGTCAGCGAGATGACCGCTGCCTTCGACGCCGCGTAGTGGGCCTGACCGGGTTCGCCCGCCTTGCCACCCATCGATGCGAGGTTCACCACCGTCGAACCGGCCGCCATCGACGGCACCACGGCCTGCATCAGGGTCACCATCGCCCGCACGTTCACCGCGAACACCCGGTCCCAGGTGTCGACGTCGATCTCGAGCAGCGGCGTCGAGTCGAAGATCCCGGCGTTGTTCACCACCACGTCGACCCCGCCCAGCCGCTCCACCGCAGCCAGCCCGGCGGTGCGGGTGTCGGCGGCCTCGGCGAGATCGACGTCGATCGCCACGACGTCGGTCCGCTCGACCGGATCGCGGTCGAGCACCACCACCTCGGCACCCGCCGAGACGAAGTGCTCGACGATCGCCGCCCCGATGCCACGGGCCCCACCCGTGACGATCACCCGGGTCACGTCGCCGCCGCGACGATCGCGATCTCGAGACGCCAGGCCGGCTGGGCCAGCGCGTGCACGGTGAGCAGGATGCTCGCACCCCGATGGTCGCCGAGTCGTCGGTCCCGCTCGGCCATCACGGCGCCGAGATCGACGCCGGGGACCACGTAGGTGGTCATCGACACGATGTCGGCGGTGGTCATCGACGCCTCGGCGAGGATCGCCTCGATGTTGTCCCACACGACGACCGCCTGGGCACCGTCGTCGTCGGGCACGGTGCCGTCGGCGGCGATCGGGAGGATTCCCGAGGTGTGCACCATCCGGGCGCCGGCGGGGGATTCGACGGCGTGGGCGTAGTTCGCCGCCGGGGGAGCGATGCCGTCGGGGGAGAGGATCCGGGTCATGGGCCGACCCTAGGGGGCCTAGATTTCCGACTCATGACGATCGTGCCCGCCTCCCGCCGACTCGCCGACCTCCGCGCCCCCGACATCGAGTCGGTCCTCGACGAGCGCTCGGTGATCATCCAACCGGTCGGCGCGATCGAGCAGCACGGCCCGCACCTGCCGTTCAACACCGACCTCGTGATCGCGGATGCGGTCGCCGAGGCGCTGGTCGACCGGTTCGGTGATGAGCACGACCTCTGGCTGTTGCCGCCGATGCCGTATTCGAAGTCGAACGAACACGCCTGGTCGGCCGGTTCGGTCTGGTTCGGCCCGGACACGATGCTGAAGATGCTCGACGACCTCGGCCGGTCGATCGCGTCGCTGCCGACGAACCGACTCGTCTTCCTCAACGGCCACGGGGGCAACTCCTCGTTGCTCAACGTCGCCTGCCGGGAACTGCGCCTCCACCACGGCCTTCGGACCTTCCTCGCCCACCCGGCGGTGCCGCCCGACCAGGGTGGCGCCTCGAGTGAGACCGAACACGGCATGGGCATCCACGGCGGGCTCCGGGAGACGTCGATCATGCTGCACCTGCGCCCCGACCTCGTCGACATGTCGGTCGCCGAACGACGGATCCCGGAGGAACTGATCGACAACGAACACGTCCGGTTCGGGGGCACCGTCAGCTTCGGCTGGATGTCGAACGACTGGTCGGACGACGGCTACATCGGCGATCCCACCGGCGCCTCGGCCGACCAGGGCGCCGCCGACTTCGACGCCGCGGTGACCCAGCTCGGGGCCGCCATGGCCGAGGTCCGCGCCTTCGCCACCTGAGGGCGCCCCCGGCGACCACACACGACCGAGGGATCGGCGGCCGACCGGTCCCGATGATGGGTCGAGTGGCCGTCCACGGACGCGGGGCGGCGGGTCATCGGACCGGGCCCGGTGGGCCATCGGCACCAAAACGAGAACGCGCCTTGATCCGCCACCGCGGCCACCGATGGAGCGTGGTCGATGAACACGGCCACGGCGGAGTGGCTAGGTTCGGATCGGGCAACGGCGCCCGATCACTCGGCACAACCAGCAAACCGGGTGGCGGGAACCACACGACCTCTGCTGGGGCAGAAGCGGCACGACCCCCGGTCTCCGGGGGTCGTGTCGCGTCCGGGCCCGGCTCGTGCGGGCGGTACCTTCTCCCGTGATGGTCTCCGCCACCACCGCCGACACCCCGACCGGCCCGATCCGGCGCCGGCTCGCCCAGATGGGCGCGGTCGCCCGCCTGCTCGGTGTCGCCCTCGCGGCCATGTGGCTCATCGAGACGGTCGACACGTTCGTGCTCGGTGATCGCCTGCAGGCGAACGGCATCCAGCCCCGCCGGGTCGAGGGGCTCGACGGGATCCTCTGGGCGCCGTTGCTCCACTCCGACTACTGGCACCTCGTCGCCAACACGTTCCCCCTGCTTCTCCTCGGTGGATTCGTGAGCCTGCGCGGCTCGCGGTACTGGCTCACGGTGGTGGGCTTCGGCGTGGTCCTCGGCGGCGGGCTCACCTGGGCACTCGCCGGCGGCGGCAACCACATCGGGGCGAGCGGCGTGGTCTACACGTTCTTCGGCGCACTCCTCGCCGCGGCCGTCGTGGAGCGGCGGGCCGCACCCGCGGCGCTCGCCGTGGTCACCCTGATCCTCTACTCCTCGATGTTCGTCGGCCTGCTCCCGCAGGGTCGGATCTCGTGGGAGGGGCATCTGTTCGGGTTCCTCGCCGGCGGCGCGGCCGCCGTCGTGATGGCCGAGCCACGGGCACCGAAGCGGATCCTCGACGAACCTCCGCTCGACGATCCCTACTGGGAGGTCTGAGCCCCGCCGGGACGCCCGGCCGACCTCTAACCTGCCCGGAGCGGATCAACGGCGATCCGGCGTCCACCGCCCAGCCGAACCGAGGTCGACCGCCATGACCCCAGCACTGCTCGATGCCGCCGACGAGGCCCTCCGCTCCGACATCCGACGGATCGGGCGACAGCTCGGTCAGTCGATCGTCCGTCAGGAAGGCGTCGACTTCCTCGATCTCGTGGAACAGGTCCGGGTGCTCGCCCGCCGGCTCCGCAAGGAGGAGTCCGACGCCGCCGGGGATCAGCTCGCCGACCTGCTCGACGGGGTCGACCTGGTCGACGCGGTGCGCCTCGTGCGGGCGTTCACCACCTACTTCCATCTCGCCAACGTCACCGAGCAGGTCCACCGCATCGAGGACCTCAACTCCTCCAAGGCCGACGCCGGGCGGATCGGCGACACCATCGAGCGGCTCCTCGACGCCGGGTTCGACACCGCGACACTCGCCACGGCGCTCGACGCCTGCGAGCTGCGTCCGGTGTTCACCGCCCACCCGACCGAGGCGAGCCGTCGCTCGATCCTCGACAAGCTCACCGAGATCTCCTCGTTGCTCGAGCAGCGACTGTCGGCCCGCACCACCACGGCCGATCAGGCCCGCATCGATCGCCGGATCGACGAGCTCATCGACGCGATGTGGCAGACCGACGAGATCCGCCGTGAGAAGCCGCTCGTCGTCGACGAGGCACGGTCGGCCCTCTACTACCTCGAGTTGATCGTGGCCGAGGCCCTCCCGGCCGTGCTCGACGACGTGGCCCTCGCCACCGATCAGCACGGGATCGACTTCGCCGACGACGCCGCACCGATCCGCTTCGGCAACTGGGTCGGCGGCGATCGTGACGGCAACCCGTTCGTGACGCCCGAGACGACCATGGAGGTCCTGACCCTCCAGCGGACGCGAGCGCTGCGCCTGCTCCGCAGCGAACTCGTCGATCTCGCCGCCGAGCTGAGCCCGAGTGACGTGATCCGCCCGGTGTCCGACGAACTGCGCGCCGCGGTGGAGGCCGACCGGGCCGAGTACCCGCGGGTGTTCCAGCGGGTCGGGCGGATCAACGACGGTGAGTGGTACCGACTCAAGCTCGCCGTGATGAGTGAGCGGCTCCTCCGGGCCGAGTCGTCGCCGGCACGAGCCGGCGCCTACGACCGCCCCGCCGAGCTCGCCGCCGACCTCGAACTCCTGGCCCGGTCGCTCTGTGCGAACAACGGCCGCCTCCTCGCCGAGGGCCGCCTCGCCCGGGTCCGTCGGCTCGTGTCGACGATCGGCTTCCACCTCGCCGTGCTCGACGTGCGCCAGCACTCCGACAAGATGCACGCCTCGCTCGGCGGGCTCTTCGCCGCCTCCGGCACCGCCTACCCGGCCGACGAGGCGGGACGCACCGCGCTGCTCGTGTCCGAGCTGGCCTCCCGACGACCCCTCGCGCCGGCCGGCACCCCGGTCGACGAGGGCGATGCGCTGGCCGTGTTCCGGGTCCTGCGCCAGGCCATGGACACCTGGGGCGACGACATCGTCGAGTCGTGGATCGTCTCGATGACCCGAGGCGTGCACGACATCCTCGCCCCGGTGCTGCTCGCCCGTGAGGTCGGCCTCGTCGACCTCGCCACGGGGGTGGCCCGGCTCGGCTTCGTGCCGCTGTTCGAGACCATCGACGACCTCCGCAACATCGGCCCGACCCTCGACAAGCTGCTGACCGTGCCGGCCTACCGCCGCATCGTCGAGCTCCGCGGCGGGGTCCAGGAGGTCATGGTCGGCTACTCCGACTCCAACAAGGACGGCGGCATCGCCACCTCACAGTGGGAGATCCACAAGGCGCTGCGGACCATCGCCGAGACCTCCGCTCGCCACGGCATCCACATCCGGGTCTTCCACGGGCGTGGCGGCACGGTCGGACGGGGTGGTGGCCCCACCAACGAGTCGATCCTCGCGCAGCCCCCGGGCGCCATCGCCGGTGACATCAAGATCACCGAGCAGGGTGAGGTCATCTCCGACAAGTACGGCCAGCCCGAGATCGCGCACCGCAACCTCGACCTGGCTCTGTCTGCGGTGCTCGAAGCCACCGTGGCCCGCACCAAGCCGGCCAACGACCCCGATCGGCTGCGACGCTGGTCGGAGGTGATGGAGCTCGTCTCGAGTGAGGCCTACGCCGCCTATCGCCGCTTCGTCGAGCACCCCGATCTCGCCGCCTACTTCAAGGCCTCGACGCCGGTGGAGGAGCTGGGTGAGCTCAACATCGGCTCCCGGCCCGCCCGTCGCTCGGGCGGCGGCCAGTCGATCGACGACCTGCGGGCGATCCCGTGGGTGTTCGGCTGGACCCAGTCGCGCCAGATCATCCCGGGTTGGTTCGGGGTCGGCGCCGGCCTCGGTGCCGCGGTCGATGCCGGTCACGCCACCACGCTCGCCGAGATGCTCGAGCACTGGACGTTCTTCCAGACCTTCCTCGGCAACGTCGAGATGACACTCGCCAAGACCGACCTGAACATCGCCGAGCGCTATGTGCACGCGCTGGTCGACCCGACGCTGCGGAGCCCGTTCGAGCTCGTGCGGGACGAGCACCGGCGCACGCTCGAACACGTCACCGCCCTCACCGGCGGTGAGCCGCTCGACGCTCTGCCGATCCTCCAGCGCACGCTGCGCGTCCGCGACACCTATCTCGATCCGCTGCACACCCTCCAGATCGCGCTGCTTCGACGGGCCCGAGCGCTCGACGACGCCGACGGGAACATCGACGTCGACGACGAGACCGAACGTCGTGTGCGGCGCACACTCCTGCTGACCGTCAACGGTGTGGCGGCGGGAATGCGGAACACCGGGTGACCGACACGGGCCCGGCGACGTCCGTCCCCGTCTGGGCGCCACTGCGGCGACCACGAGTGCGGCGACTCGTCGGTGGCCAGTTCCTCGCGGAGCTGGGCGACGGCATCGTGCTCGTCGCCCTGCCGCTGTTCGTGTTCGCCGAGACGGGGTCCGAGCTCGCGACCTCGCTGGCCTTCGCCGCCGAGATGGGGCTCGGCATCGTGTTCGCCGTCCTCGGCGGCATGGCATCCGACCGCTACGACCGTCGTCGGAACCTGCTCATCAGCTACACGGTGCGAGCGGCACTGCTGACGATCACCCTGCTCGCCCTGCCGCTCATCGTGGTCGCGGTGGTCGCCATCGTGGCCCGGGCGCTCGGCCAGGGCGACAACCCGTCGTTCGACGCCCTGCTGCCCGACCACGCCGAGGGTGACCTCCAACAGATCCTGGCGCTGCGACGCTCGGTCCAGGCGGCGTCGTTCCTCGTCGGCCCGGCCATCGGTGCGTTGCTCGTGAGCCTCATCGGCCCCTCGGCGACGCTGGCCCTGCCCGCTGCCGGGTTCCTGCTCGCCGGACTCGCCATGGCCAGCCTTCCCGGCATCGACCTCACGTTCGCCGAGCGACGGGCCGGCCAGGACGAGCGCATCGGCCGGACGCAGTTCGTCGAGCTCGCCAAGGGCATGAGTGTCATCGTGACCACACCCGTGGTCCGACGCCTCGTCGGCTACAACGTCGCCGTGTTCGCCTCGGTCGGTCTGGCGATGGCCACCGCCGTCGTCTGGTACGAGGTCGACCTCGACGCACCGGAGTGGTGGTACGGCCTCGCCATCGCCGGCTACGGCATCGGGGCCACCCTCGGCATCGGCTGGGCCGGCAGTCGGAACTGGACGATGTCGCTGCCGCGTGTCCTGCTGACGCTGGCGCCGATCTACGCGACGTGCTGCATCATCGGGGTGATCGCCGATCTGCCCTGGTTGATGCCGCTCGGCTGGCTGCTCTGGGGAATCGCCACGGGGCCCGACCAGGTCCTCGGCGAACTCACCTTCGTCAATCGCATCCCCGAGGCCGCGCGGGGTCGGGCCTTCGCCGGACTGAACGTGGTCATCTCCGGCGGCCAGTTCCTCGGCTTTCTGGTGGCCGGACCGGCGCTCGAGTTGACGAATGCGCGCATCACCACGATCGGGACGGCGATCTTCGTGCTCGTCACCGGCGCGGTGTGGCTCGGACCGGCACTGCGGAACGAGCGCCCGACCGTGGCGCCCGACCCGACGGCGAACGTCTGACCGGTCGGCTCAGCCGGCGACGTCGACCTGCACCGTGTCCCCCTCGGGACCGGCACTCGTCACCGTGATGGTGACCCCCGCGACGGTGTAGCTCTCGCCGGGAGCCATCGGTGCCTCGATCTTGGCGGGGCCGGCGTCGACCCCCGGCATCACGTCGAGCGTGCCCGCCCCCGAGGCGATCGAACTGTCGACCACGTAGACGAGGGCACCCTCGTCGGGCATGCCGGCGTCGACCCCGATCGGCCGCCGGCTCTCGACCACGACGAATCGCGTCGGCCCGACCGGCACCACGACGGCCTTCATGCCACCGATCGTCTCGATCGGCGTCAACACATGGCTCGCCGAACCACCGGTCTGACAGGTGATCTGCGGATCGTCGAGCCACCCGAGCTGCCATCGTTCGACGACGAACAGGCCAGGGCTCGACGCTGCGATGTCGCCCATCAGGCTGAAGTCGCCCACGAACCGGAGGCTGTCGGTGCTGCCGTACTCGTAGAGATCGGGCAAGGTGACGGTGTGGCCGATCTCGTGGGCGAGCCACATCCCACCCCAGTGGTTGAGGTCGAACCCCGACGTGATCGAGGTCGTGAAGACCCGACCGTCGGCTTCGACATTCCACCCCGGGTCCGTGGAGACGAAGACGGGGCCGAAGGGCACGTTGGGGGCATCGGGGTTGCTCACCACGAGCACGTAGTCGGCACCGCTGAAGTCGACCGCCGGGTCGGCCAGGGTGACGGCCTCCTGGATGAACCGACGGTGGAGTTCGCCGTCGAGCAGGGCGGCACCGTAGTGGGCGGAGGGTTCGCTCAGCCGATACCACTCGAAGTGCGGCTCGAGGACGAACTCGGCCCGTCCGTAGGACACCTCGCGGTAGAACTCCGCGGCCGGGCCGTCGAGGATCGCGAAGACCTCCTCGGGGGTGCGGGTGGCCGGGGCGTCGTCGAAGTCGGCGAAGATCGTCGCGATCCGGATCGTGCCCACCGATCGGGCCAGACCGTCGAAGCGGGGCACGACGAACCCGACCCCGTTGAACGCACCCGTCGGCACGTGACAGTCCTCGATCGGTGCGATCTCCCCGGTGTCGACGACGGTCGTGGCCGGCTCGGATGTCGGTGGCGTCGACGTGGTCGGTGCGGGGGTCGCCGGAGCAGCGGTGGCTGCGGTCGTGGTGGCGGATCCGGCGGCGGTCGAGGCGTCGCCGTCGCCTCGGGCGGCCACGGCGAGGACGGCCGCCGCACCGATACCGGCGAGCAGCAGGAGGCCGAGCACGATGGCGGCCCGGTTCCGCGGCTCCGTTGGTGGCTGGCCGGTCATGGTGCGGGACGCGAGGTCCGGGCCGACCCCGACCGCAGCCCGTCGACACGATCCGTGATCTCGGCGACGAGCCGCTCCGACACGCCCGGGACACGTGTCGCGGCCCGATCGAGCACCTCCCCGAGGCGCTCGATGGCCTCGTCGACCACCTCGGCCGCCGCGTCGGCCCGCAGGCCGGGCCAGCGTCCGGCTTCGAGCACGAGGTCGGCACGGGTCACCTCGTCGACGGTGGTGGCACCACCGATGGGCATGGCGAGATCCCGGCTGATCGGCACGTCGCCGTCCGCGGTCAGCATCGTGCGCCAGTGCGCCGTGGGCACGAGGTCGTAGAGGGGCGCCAGGCGGAACGAGGGGAGCAGCAGCGCGTAGTTCTTGCCGTGGGCGTCGGCGTTGCCGAGGGCGGCCTGGACCACCATCGCGGCCGCCAGTGCCCGCAGGTCGGCCCGGGCATCGGAGGAGACCCGGTCGAGCAAGGTGGCCACGTGGGCGAACGTCGGGCCGCCGGCCACCGCGTACTTCGCGTCCGGCGTCCGGGTCGTGTCGATCCCGAGCGCCTGGCAGAGATCTTCCTGATGGAGTCGTTCGATCGTGCCGTCGAGGTGGCGGACCCGGTCGAATCGTTCGACCGACAGCACGGGTCGACCGGCGATGTCGAGCACGTCGGCGTCGATCATGGACAGACCGAGCAGGGACGCGACCGCCAGCCCGAACGCTTCGGCCCGGGCCGAGCCGGGCAGGCGTGCGTCCTCGGGTTTGAAGATGTGGGTCGACGGGGTCCCGTCGATCGGGCGCCCCCATCCGGCGTCGAGTCGGGTGACGAGCAGCTTCGACTGTTGCCCGGCGAGGGAGACCCGGACATCGGCGGTCGTGCCGAGCGGCCGGTCGGGAAGCGAGGAGAGGAGTCCGGCGATGGTGTCGTCGTCGAGGGGTTCGCCGACGGGGGTGACCCGGTGTGCGGGTGGCTCGGCGTCGACGGTGGTGAAGGTGACGGCGCCGGCGCAATCCCGGCCGGCCGCGGCGAGCAGGTCGAACGTGAAGCCCCGCCGGACGCCGAGGGTGTCTTCCATCCGGTCGCGGGCCGGCCCTTCGGGCAGCAGGCCCTCGAGGAACGGGCTGATGTCGCCGTGGGTGTAGGCCCGGGCCCGCACGGGCAGACGGGCGGACAGCAACGGCACACCGAGCGGCCCGGTGGCGACGACCTCGTCGTCGTAGGTGAAGCGGAGCTTGTTCGTGCGCGCCTCGGCCAGCGTGCCGATCCGACGCCCTCCGAGATGGACCGCCAGCTCCCGGCTCACGACCCGTCGGCCTCGTCCGTGGCGGGCACCTCGATCCGGACTTCGAGTCCGAGCCGCCGGAGCACACGGAACAACCGCTCGGTCTGATCGGTGGCGACACCCCGCTCGAGGTTCGACAGATACGAGCGGTGCAGCCCGGCGGCATCGGCGAGTTCGGCCTGGGTGAGGCCGCGGGCGTCCCGGCCGGCCCGGATCACCTCACCGAGCACCTCGGGATCCCGGACGACCCAGGTCTGACCACTCCCGGCCGCGTCTTGTTTTCCAGACATGTGAACCACACTACACGATGTCGGCAGATCCAGACATCATGTGAGTTCGGCGTGGTGTCGGCAGATCCCGACACGCCTCGGGCGCTCGCCGGGAGTCGTGCGGCATGGCTGTGCCAGACTCGCCGACGTGACCTTCGACGCCCGGCCCCACCAGATCCACGTGCCCGACGAGGTGCTCGCCGATCTCCACGACCGCCTCGACCGGACCCGCCTCCCGTCGGCCGCCCCCGGGGAACCGTGGGCCTACGGCACCGAGACCGACCTGCTGACCGCCGCCCTCGACCACTGGCGCCACCACTACGACTGGCGCGCCGCCGAGGCCATGCTCAACGGCTGGAACCTCCACGAGACCGAGATCCAGGGGGAGCGGGTGGTCTTCGCCCACCTCCGGTCCGAACG
>JAHDBV010000035.1:0-21342 GCA_020630195.1 Acidimicrobiales bacterium | reverse complement strand
CTCGACCCCGAGCACTGCATCGGCATCCACATGAACATGGTCACCGCACGGCCCGACGAGTCGATGCTCGCCGACGCCACCGACGCCGAGAAGGCGGTCCTCGGTGACCTCATGCGGTTCCAGCAGTTCGAGACCGGCTACCAAGCCATCCAGGGCACCAAACCCCAGACGCTGGCCTTCGCCCTCACCGACTCGCCGGCCGGGCTCTGCGCCTGGATCCTCGAGAAGTTCTGGACCTGGTCGGACCACGGCGACGACCTCTGGGCCGACGTCGACCTCGACACGTTCTGTACGAACCTGATGCTGTACTGGGTGACCGAGACCGTCGGATCGGCGGCGCGGATCTACCACGAGTTCCAACAGGCCGAGCAGCGTGCGACGGCGACCGGCGTGACGGTGCCGACCGCCGGCGCGATCTTCCCCGCGGAGATCTATCGGGCCTCGCGGCGCTGGGCCGAGGCCCACTTCAACGTGACCCACTGGAGCGAGTTCGACCGTGGCGGCCACTTCGCCGCCGTCGAGGAACCCGATCTCCTCCTCGGCGACATCCGCAGCTTCTTCGGCGGCCTCGAGTCCTCCTGATCCCCAACCTCGGGCATCCAACACCCACCCGTCTCCGACTGCGACCATGAGTGACCTCATGGATCGGATCGAGCGACACGATCTCCTCAACGCGTTCGGACTCGCCCTCGCCCTCGTGGCGATGGGCTTCATCATGTTGTGGGGGCTACGCGGTGCCTGGCGCACCGTCGGCGACCTGATCTCGACCGACGAGACACCCGTGATCGCCGGCGAGGACGACGGTGCGGACGACGGCGACGGCGGGACCACCGGCACGTCGACGACCTCGACGACGGCCCCCACCACGACCACGTCGACGACACTGCCGCCCTCGACGCTGCCGCCGGCCGAGGTCACCGTGCTCGTGTCGAACGCCGCTCGTGTGGGTGGCATCGCGGGACGGGCGTCGGATGCGCTCACGGGTGGTGGCTACAACGTCCTCACGCCGACGAACTCGAACTCGCAGGACGCCACCGAGGTGTACCACGTCGACGGTCTCGCCACCGAGGCGCTCGACATCGCCCGGATCCTCCAGGTCGACGAGACCAACCTGCGTCCGATGTCGGAGCTCACGAGCCTCGCCCCGGGCACCGCCCAGGTCGTCGTGGTGATCGGCCGGAGCAACGACATCCCCTGATCGGTGTCGCCGACGGGCCCGACGCGGTCAGTCGGTGGGGGTGAAGTCGGGCGGCGGGTCGGGTCGTTCCCCGGCCACGAGCCGGGGGAGCAGCTCGGGCAGCCACGGCGGGAGGAACGGCTCGTCGCTCGCGAGCACCTCGTCGACCGTCCACCACCGGTCCTCGCCGAAGGCCATCGCCTCGAGGGCTTCGAGTTGGCGGGGTCCCCGGTCATCCGGTGCGTCGGTCTCGGCGATGTGGATCACCTCGTTCGACTCGAAGCGGATCCCGGCGAAGTCGAACTCGACGTACTGGGTCGCCACGATCGGTCCGACCTCGAAGTGACGCATGCCGACCTCTTCGTGGAGCTCCCGGCCGGCGGTGGCCGCCGAGGGCTCTCCGGGGTCGATGCCGCCACCCGGGATCTCCCACCACGGCGGCTTCGTCGGGTCGCCCGGATCCCGGCCACGGATGAGCAGCACCCGTCCGCGATCGTCCAACAGGATGACCCGGGCGGCCGGGCGTCGCATCGTCCACACGCTGCGCACCCTAGGACGACGGGGGAGCGGCGGTGACGTTCGCCGACCCCGAGTCGTCGCGACGCCGAGGCGAATTTCACCCGTGGCGGGGAGGTGGTTCGACCCGGTTCGACACCTCCGGGCCGGGCCCATACTGGGCCGGTGCGGAACAGGCGGATGCAGGCGCGGCGCGCCATGACGGGACTCGCGGTGCTGCTCGCCGCCGGGGCGACCCTGCTGGCGGGGCCGGCACAGGCGCAGAGCGGCGACACGCCCGTCGTCTATCTGACCTTCGACGACGGGCCGAGCGACGGCCCCGTGACCACCGAACTGCTCGACGTCCTGGCCGACCACGGCGCCAAGGCGACCTTCTTCGTCCAGGAACCTGACGTGGTCCGCAACCCCGACGTCGTGGCCGCGATCTCCGCCGCCGGCCACGCGATCGGCAACCACAGTGACGGGCACACCGACGTCCTGAACAAGACACCGGCCGATCTGATCCGTCGCTTCGAGGCCACCGAGAACGCACTCGCCGCCGCCGGTGCGCCGCCCGCCTCCTGCTGGCGAGCCCCCTTCGGCGCCACCGACCCCCAGGCCGATCTCGCCGCCGCCAGCCTCGGCCTCGGCCCCGCCGCGATCCGGTGGACGGTCGACACCAAGGACTGGTCGGCCGACACGACCACCGCGCAGATCCGGGCCACGCTCGACACCGTCGGCGACGGTGACATCGTGCTCATGCACGATGGTCAAGGCGACCGCAGCCGCACCCTCACCGCCGTGCGCCAGTTCCTCACCGAACGCGGCGACGACTTCCGCTTCGAGGTCCTGCCCGACTGCCAGGGCGACGGGGAGCCGCCGTCCGACGACTTCGGCGACGTGGCCGCCGCCACCTGGTACGCCAACGCCGTGCGATGGGCCGCCCTCACCGAGGTCACGACCGGCACCGGCCCGGGCGTGTTCAGCCCCGGCGACCCCGTGACCCGGGGCCAGGCCGTCACCTTCCTGTGGCGCTCCGCCGGTGAGCCCGTCGTCGATCCGGTGCACGACTTCGCCGACGTGAGCGCCGGCGCGTTCTACGAACAGGCCGTGCACTGGGCCGCCAACAACGGGATCACCCAGGGCCTCGGCCCGGGCACCTTCGGCCCGAACCAGCCGATCACGCGGGCCCAGGCCGTCACATTCCTCTGGCGGGCCAACGGTCGGCCGGCCGTCGGCGCCCACCCGTTCATCGACGTCCGCCCCGACGACTGGTTCGACCAGCCCGTCGCCTGGGCCTCGGCCTCGGGTGTCACCTCGGGGACCAGCCCGACGACCTTCTCACCCGGCTCGACCGTGACCCGGGCCGAGCTCGTGACCTTCGTGTGGCGGTCGGAGAACCGCCCCACACTCTGAGCATGAGCCGCATCACCGACCGACTCGCCGTCGTCGCACGCCAGGCCCGCTCGGGTGACTGGCAGGGCGCCACCGCCGATGTGCGGCGTTGGCTCAACTCCGACACCGTGTCGGCCCGGATGCGGCGGGACTTCTCGATCCCGTTCACACCGTCGCCGGCCGAGGTGCCCCTCACGGCCGTGCCGCTCGACGCCGAGCTGGCCACGAAACTGTTCGACATCGAGGTCTCCCCGCGTGACCGGGTGTACCTCGAACGGCGCCGATCGTTCTGGGAGACCGGCTTCGAGGGTGGCTTCGTCGCCGTGACCGACGACGGCGAGCCCGCCTACCTCCAGTGGCTCATCCCGAACCACCAGCGGGATCTGCTCACCGAGTACTTCGGTCCGCTGTTCCCGGATCTCGGCCCCGACGGCCTGATCGTCGAGGGTGCCTGGGTGCCGCCGGACTTCCGGAAGCGCAAGGTGATGGGGGAGGGGCTGAGCCTCGTCTCCGAGGCCGCCGCCGCCCACTTCGGCGCGGCCTTCGCCATCTGTTTCCCCGAAGCCGGCAACGCCGGTGCGGTGAAGGGCAGCCAGGCCGGGGGCTACGTGATCGAGGGTCGCCGCATCGACCGGTGGCGCTTCGCCCGCCGCTCGGTCGTGTTCGAGCCCTGCACCGCCGCCGACCTCGGCTACTGACCACCGGCCCGCGTCGGACCGACGGTTCCGCGCGCGGAACCCCACCACAGCGGTGAGACTCCGACGATGACCGCCGAGCCCGCGCCCGCCGCCGACCTCGACATCGACGAGGGCGAGCTCCGCCGAGCGTTGCGCGTGGTCGAGCCGACCTCGGCGACGCTGCCGCTCCGACGGATCTCGAACGGCTGGGACAACGAGATGTGGCGCCTCGGCGACGAGCTCGCCGTCCGGGTCGCGCGCCGCACCTCCGCCCTCGAGCTGCTCACGGCGGAGTGCCACTGGCTGCCACATCTCCCGGATCTCGGGGTCGCCGTACCCGCGCCGCGGTGGCACGCCCGACCGGATGCCGAGGGCCACGTGCGTTGGGCCGTCGTGCCCTGGTTCGAGGGCACCGACCTCCTCGGGCGAACCGGCGGCGCCGATCTGGCCGACGCGCTCGGGGCCGCACTGGCCCGCCTGCACGTGCCCGCACCGGCCGAGCTGCCGACCAACCCGGTGCGGGGAGTCCCGCTGGCGACACGGCTGCCGCGAACGGTCACCGACCTCGAGGCGATCGACCGGGGCGAGCTCGTCGACGAGGCGAGCCGGGTGGCCCGGTCGCTCCCGTCACCCCCGACTCGCCGCTGGAGCCATGGCGACGTGCACCCCGGCAACCTCGTGATCGACGGCGACGGTCGGCTCGTCGCCCTCATCGACTTCGGCGATCTCGGCGCCGGCGACGAGGCCAACGATCTCGCCGCGGCCTGGTTGTTGTTCGACGAACCGGAGCGCCGCCGCTTCGTCGATCGCTACGAGCGTGACCGCATCGACCCGATCGACGACGGGTTGTGGGACCGGGCCGAGTGGTGGGCGCTCGCGTTCTGCGCCGCCGTGCTCCGCACCGCGCCGAGTGGCCCCCTGGCCGACCGGTGCCGGGTGGTGCTCGCCGAGCTGGCGCCGACGTTCAGACGCTGATCAGTGCGTCACCGACGGCCCGGGCGTTGAACCCGATCGTGGTGCGGTGGAGCAGGCGGTCGTGGCCGTCATAGCCACCGGTGGCCCGGTGCAGCACACACCGGTTGTCCCACATCACCAACATGTCCGGCTCCCATCGCTGCGAGTGCAGGAACCGCTCGTCGTGCTGCATGCCGTAGATCTCGCCGAGGCGGTCGTGGTCGAGCGCCGGCTGGTCACCGTCGGCGGCGATCGAGGTGCGCTCGTCGCCGTCGGCCACCACACCGATGATGTAGCCGAGGCAGCCGTAGATCGTCCGCCGTCCCGTCTCGGGGTGGACCCGCACGAGCGGGTGACGCTGCATCGCCATGGCCGTCGGGGAGGGCCGGATCGCCATCGATCGGTCGTCGGCGTCGTCGGCGCCGTAGAGCCCGTCGGGGGCGTACCCACCACGGGCCGAGTGCCAGACGTCGGTCCGGTCGGCCCAGGCCCGCAGGTCGTCGGGGAGGGCGTCGTAGACGGCGTACTGGTCGACGAACTCGGTGTTGCCGCCGACCGGCGGAATGACCCGACCATGCAGGCAGGTGCCGTCGGGCGGCTCGGCCTGGAAGGTCCAGTCCGCGTGCAGGTTCTCTGCGAACAGCGGGCTCGTCTCGCCGGCGTCACGACGGATGGCTGCGATGTTCGAGCGGCCGTCGATGGCGTCGAAGTACGGGTCGTGGCCGAAGGGGCCGAAGCGCAGGGTGAAGCGTTCGAGGTCGTCGTCGCTCATGGCCTGGTCGGGGAAGGCGAGCACCCGGTGGTCGAGCCAGGCGGCACGGATCCCGGCCACCTCGGCGGCGGAGAGCTCCCCGGTCAGGTCGACGCCGCGGACGGTGGCGGCGAAGCCGGTGGGTGAGGGTTCGACGAGAAGCGGGGCCATGCGGCCACGCTAGGAATCGCCACCCGCGGCGTCCAGCGCACCCCGATCGCCGGTCTCGCCGACGACGACCACGAGCCACACCACGGCGAAGGCCAGGATCGCGCCGAGCACCCCGGCCGCGGCGCCCAGTCCCTCGACGTCGCCGGCGACGTTGTCGGCCACGATCCCGACGAGCAGCGGACCGACGAACTTGCCGATGTCGGAGATGGTGGCGATGGCGGCGAGGAACGGGCCGGGATGGTCGGCCGGGGCGAGGTCGCTCGACAGCGTCAGCATCGTGCCCGAGGCGAACCCGTTGCCGATGCCCATGACCACGCTCGCGATGATGGCCGTGGTCGCGTCGTCGGCGAAGGCGAGCCCGAACAGACCGGCCGCCATCAGGCCGTAGGACGGCACCATGGCGAACAACCGGCCGAAGCGGTCCATCGTCGCGCCGGCGAGCGGGAACAGCAGGAGCTCGGCGGCGAGCCCGAGGGAGATGACGAGGCCGATCTCACCGACGGTGAGCCCGAGTGCGTCGAGCAGCAGGGGCAGCACCACGAGGCGTCCGGCCCGGGCCCCGGTGATGCAGGCGGCGGCGACCCCGCCACGCAGCAGGTCACCACCGGCGTCACCGAGGCTCGCCCGCACACTCGGCGCCGCGTCGGGCTCGCTCGGCACGTCGAGGCGGTGCTCGGGGCGGCGCCGACCGAACAGGGCGACACCGGCGACGGTGACGAGGCCGGCGGTGAGGAAGGCGGCGCCGAAGCCGAGCACGTCGGCCACGAGCCCACCCAACGCCGGCCCGATGACGAACCCGACACGGGCGGTGCCGCCCATCAACGCCATGGCCCGACCACGACGGGCGGCCGGCTGGGTGGTGGTCAGCATGCCCTGGCGACTGAGGCGCACGGCCGTGGCACCGACGCCGGCGACGAAGCGCAGGACGCCGATCACCACACCGAGCGCCACGACGGGTCGGACGGCGGACGCCGGACCGAGCAGCGCCGAAGATCCGGCCAGGAGACCGACCGACATGAGCAGGACCCGATCTTCGCCGAGGCGGCGGATCAGCACCGCGACGGGCAGCCCGCCGGCCATGGCACCGATCCCGGAGATCGCCGTGATGAGCCCGATGGCGGTGGTGGCGAGCCCGCCGCGTTCGAGCATCAGCGGCAGGGTCGCCGCCAGGACCCCGCCCGACATCGTGAAGCCGAACCACGGCAGATACACGGCCGGAGCGAGGCGACGGAGCAACGCCGGCGACCCCAGGACGGCGTCGGCGGCGGGCGTCGAGGTGGAATCCGGGGTGGTGCTCACGTGGGCCCGACGGTAACGGTTCTAGCGTGCACCGGATGCGTCGATTCCCCGAGCCCACCGGCAACCGACGATGAGTTCGCACGTCGAACCCCTGCGTGTCACCCGCCGCCGCGGCACACACGACGAGTCGTTCCATCTCGTCGACGCCGTGCTGTGCGACGCCGACGGCCGCGTGCACCGGATGTGGGGGAGCGGGGCGATCGACGTGATGGCCCGCTCGGCCATCAAGACGATCCAGGCCCTCCCGCTGTTCACCACCGGTGCGGTCGATGCGCTCGGGATCAGTGACACCGAAGTGGCCCTGGCGTGTTCGAGCCACAGTGCCTCGAGCGGTCACGTGGCCGCTGTCGGGGCGTGGCTGGATCGGATCGGGCTCCCCGACGGACTCGAGTGTGGCCCCGATCTGCCGCTCGGGGTCTCGGCCCGGGCCGAGTGGTTGGGGGCCGGCCGCGGGGCCGAACGCATCGCCAACTGCTGCTCGGGAAAACACGCCGGGTTCCTGACCGTGGCGACCCGGCTCGGCGTCGATCCCGCCGGGTACCTGGCCGCCGAGCACCCGGTGATGCGACGGGTGATCGACACCGTCGCCGCCGCGACCGACCTCGACGTGGTCTCGGCGCCGTGGGGGAGCGACGGCTGCGGTATCCCGACCTTCGCGCTACCCCTCGACCGCCAGGCGATGGCGATGGCCCGGCTCGTGTCGGCACGGTTCGGCGACGACGACCTCGACGCCGCCGCACCCCGACTCGTGGCGGCGCACCTCGGTCGGGCCTGGTGGGTGGCGGGCGACGATCGACCCGAGGTGTTCATCGAGGCCCACGCCACCGAGCCGGTGGTGGCCAAGGGCGGCGCCGACGGCGTCTTCTTCGCCGCGCTGCCCGAGCGGGCACTCGGCCTGGCCCTGAAGGTCCGATCCGGGTCCGACCTCGCCGCCGAGCACGCCATCGTGCACCTCCTCGCCGAACTCGACGCGATCGACGCCTCGGGCTGGAACGCCGAGTTCACGAACAAGGACGGCGCTCCCGCCGGCCGCTTCGTCATCTCCTGACGCGGAACGCACGGCCCCGACCCAGCGCCCTCCGACGCCCGCGGCGTCGCCGTTCTACGATCCCGCCATGTCGCTCGAGAAGGTCACCGAGATCTGCGGTCGCTTGCCGGAGTGGGAGCGGGTCGACATCGAGGCGTGGGGTGGCGAACCGACGTTCCGGGTCCGCAACAAGAACTTCGTCTTCGCGAGCTCGGACGGCCGCGTCCTGAGCTTCAAACTCGACAAGGACGAGGCCCGGGCCGTGGTCGAGTCGGACGAGGAGTGCGACGCCACCGGCTACGGCCTCGGACGCCACGGCTGGGTGAGCCTCGTGATGCGAGCCGAACCGTCGAACCAGCGATGGGACGAGATCGAGGAGTGGATCCGGACGAGCTACACGCTCGTCGCACCGAAGACCCTGGCCCGGCAGGTCCTGGCCGCCGACGGTCTGAGCTGAGCCCGACGGGCCATATCTCCACCATGGTAGAGATCCTCGAGTATCTCGACTAAGGTCCAGATATGAGCGAGCATGGCGGGGGAGGAGCACCGTTCCCCGAGGACGAACTCCTCTCGATCGGCACCCTGGCCGCGCGGACCGGGGTGGCGATCACGGCCGTGCGCTTCTATGAGCGCAAGGGCCTGATCGCGTCGCTACGCACGCCGTCGGGCCACCGCCGCTTCCATCGCAGCACGATCCGCCGCCTCTCGATCATCACGGTGTGCCAACGACTCGGCTATCCGCTCGCCGAGATCGAGGACCGCCTGCGCGACCTGCCGACCGATCGGCCACCGACCGACGCCGACTGGACGGCACTGTCGGACGACTTCCGGGCCGACATCGACGACCGGATGCAACGCCTCCGGTCGCTGCGCGACCACCTCGACGGGTGCATCGGCTGTGGCTGCCTGTCGCTCGACGTGTGCCTGCTCCAGAACACCGACGACGACGCCGCCGAGCTCGGCACCGGCCCGCGCTACCTCCTCGGCGATTCACCCGCCGACCTGCCCCCACGATCGGACCACGACATGACCGGACCCTCCACGACCACGACGGGCGGCGACACGGCGGGGGAGTGGCACCTCGCTCAGATCAACATCGGACGTCTCGTCGCACCGGTCGACGACCCCCGCGTCGCGGAGTTCATGGAGAACCTCGATCCGATCAACGAGCTCGCCGAGCGATCCCCCGGGTTCGTGTGGCGACTCCAGGACGAGTCGGGCAACGCCACGGCGATCCGGGCGTTCGACGACGACACGATCCTGCCGAACCTGTCGGTCTGGACATCCGTCGACGCGCTGAAGGACTACGTCTTCCGATCCGACCACACGGCGTTCGTGCGGCGCCGACGTGAGTGGTTCCTGCCGATGGACGACCTTCCGGTGCTCACGATGTGGTGGATCCCCGCCGGCCACGTCCCGACACTCGTCGAAGCCCGGGAACGCATCGACCATCTCGTCGAACACGGACCGACGAGCCATGCGTTCACCTTCCACCCGCTGTTCGACCCACCGAGCCACTGACCGCACCCCACCGGATGCCCCCGGGAGAGGGGCGACACCAGCCCGCCCGGCCCCGATTCACGATCGGGGGGCCTCAGCCCCTGACCTGGGGGTTCGGTGCCGAGTGCTGCATAATGACGCTTATGTCTGTTGCGTTGGGAGAATTCGGCGGGGTCTAGCCACCCAGGGCCCGCACCAGCGCCGTGGACGCCGCAGCGAGGATCACGACGACCACGAACGGCGCCTTGCGCCACAGTGCGACGGCGGCGACGACGAGGCCGACGGCCCGTGCGTCGAGCGTCCACGAACCCGCATCGGTGAACGTCGCCACGACGACGAGCGCGGCGAGCAACGGCGCCGGCAAGAGGTCGGCGAGGCGCACGACGAGCGGCGGGAGTTCCCGACCACCGAGCACCACCGGACCGGCGGCTTTGAACAGATAGGTGATCCCGGCCAACGAGAGCAGGGTGAGCCAGACGGTCACAGCCCCTCCCCCGCCGGAGGCGCCGATTCGACGGTCGGGGTCGCCGCCCACGGCTTCACGATCACGACAGCCAGCGCGGCCGCCACGATCGGCACACCGGCCGGCACCACGGGCACCAGCAGAAAAGCGATGACCGCACCGAGCGCGGCGATCCGACGTTGTTCGTCATCCGCGAGTCGTGGCCAGACGAGCCCCAGGAACGCCGCCGGGATCGTGGCATCGATCCCGAGCCGCAGGATCAGGTCGACAGCGTCACCGAACGCGACGGCTCCGATGATCGTCGTCAGATTCCACACGACGAACACCCCGAGCCCCGCAGCGAAGTAGCCGTACCGCCGCAGTGCCGGATCGTCGCTCGCCGTGCCGACCGCCGTCGACTCGTCGATCATCAACTGGGCGCTCAGTGCCCGCCACCAGCGGGGCCCGTCGAGCACCGGAGCCATCACGACGCCATACGCCAACGACCGCAGCGAAAGGAGCACCCCGGCGGTCACCGCCGCCACCGCCGCTCCCCCGTCGGCCAGCACCGTCACCGCCGCGAACTGCGAGCCACCCGTGAACACGAGCGTCGAGAAGCCGACCGCCTGCGCGAGCGACATGCCGGCCTCGGAACACGCCGCCCCGAAGGCCACGCCGAACGGCGCCACCGCGGCCACGACCGATGCCGCGAGCCGACGCAGTCGCCGCCGCTCCGCGGCGTCGTCGATCGTCGCTCCGGCCATCGGCGGGACGGTAGCCAGCCGGACCCGGCCCGAGCGTGCGTCTACGCTCCGCGTTCGTGTCGTATCCGTCGCCGCACCAGTACCACCAGCCCGGACCCCCGCCGAAACGTTCCGATCGGTGGCTCTACACCCTCGTCATCGTGCTCGGCCTGGGGATCGGCGTGGTGGCCGTCCTCGCGTTCGTCGGACTTCCGGACGACGAGACCACCGCCGGCCCGACCACGGCGACCGCCGTCGACCCGTCGACGAACGCAGCCGGCACGGCGACCACCGCGGCGGCATCCGAGCCGACGGCGACGACCGGCGGCACCGACACGACGCTGGCTGCCGTGATCACCGAGACGACGCTCGCCGGGATCCCACCGCTCGAGCTCGACGCCACCGGATGCCCGGTCATCGCGAATGCCGACACGATCACCTGCTACGACATCGACGGGACGACCGTGCAGGAGCTGCGCGAATCGATCAACACCAACCGCAGCTTCGTCGACCCGAACGACGGTGGCCGGTTCGACGCCGGCGTGCTCTACACCTACTCGTGGAACTGGAACGGCTACGGCACCGACAGCTGCGATCTCTCGACGGCCGTGGTCGACGCCGACATCGATGTCTGGTTGCCCCGCTGGAACGCACCGGCCGACGCCGACCCGGCGCTGGTGCAGCGCTGGACCGTCTACCTCACGAATCTCACCGCCCACGAGGCCAACCACGTCGGCAACGCCCACCAGGGCGAGACCGTGATCGCCGACGCGATCCGGTCCTCCGCCTGTGCCGATGCCGATGCCGCGGCACTCGCGGCGCTCAGCCGGGTCACGGCGTTCGATGCCGCGTACGACGGACGCACCGGTCACGGCGCCACGGAGGGTGCGTCGTTCCCCTGACCTCTCCCCCGGCTCCGACCCGACACCCCGGCGGAGCCCCGAGCACCATGGCGGCATGCGTCAGCGAATCGAACCCGGGCCCGGCCAGGAATCGGTGTGGGACTTCCCCCGCCCACCGATCGCCGTGCCCGACACCCGGACCGTGACCGTGAGCTTCGCCGGGCGCGTCCTCGTGGAGACGACGAGGGCGGTGCGTGTGCTCGAGACGTCGCAGGCGCCGGCGTTCTACCTCCCGCTGGCCGACGTCGACGAGTCGATGCTGCGACGCAACGACCGTCGCACGGGTTGTGAGTGGAAGGGTGTCGCCCACTACTTCGACATCGTCGTGGGCGACCGGGTGGCGCCGAATGCCGCGTGGGGCTACGACGAGCCGACCCCGAGGTTCGACGCCATCCGCGACCACATCGCGGTGTACGCGGCATCGGTCGACCGGTGCACGGTGAACGGCCACGTGGTGGAGCCCAACGCCGGCGATTTCTACGGCGGCTGGATCACCCCCGATGTGGTCGGCCCGTTCAAGGGCGGCCCGGGCTCGATGTTCTGGTGAACCGACCGGGGGCGCCGACCTGACAGACTGGCGACATGGCCGACGACCTCTACGCCGTGCTCGGCGTCGGTGCGGACGTCGACGCCGACACCCTCCGGGCCGCCTACCGGCGCCGGGCCAGGGACCTGCACCCCGATCACGGACACGACGGCTCGGGCATGGCCGAGCTGAACGCCGCCTGGGCGATCCTGTCGAGCCCCGAGCGTCGGGCCGACTACGACCGGGAGCGACGCCGGACCGCTCCCCCGCCGCCCCGCACACCACCCCGCCCGCCATCGGCGTCGACGAACGAAGCGACCGCTCCCACCGGCACGCCACCCCACGCGGGGTCGTCGGTCCGCCGCACCAGCCGCCGTCAGGCCTGGGTCGCCGGTGTCCAGGCCCAGATCGTGCGGTTGTCCCGCCTCGCCGGCCGCTCCGCGACACAGACGATGCTCGTCCGCGGCCCGAGGGCGGACCGGGCCGGCTACGAGGCCGTGGTGGCCGACATCGTCCGATGCCTCGCCGCCGACACCGAACCCCGGCTGCGGGCGGCACGGGCGGCCGGAGCCGCACCCCTCGATCTCGGCGTCGCTGCCACGCTCGTCGGCATCCGGCTCGAAGCCGATCGGATCCGCCGGGAGCGCCGCGACACGCTCGACGACGAGACCCTGATGCGGGCCGAGCTCCTCGACCGGATGTGGGACGTCCTCGCCCACGAGCTGCCGTCCGGGCTCACGAATCGACTCGGGGGCAATCCCGACCTGCTGCGACGCCTGCACGAGCGCCGCTGATCCCACTCCGGGCTCACCCCGGGAGGCACACGGCCGATGGGAACCGATGCGCCCGGCCGCCGACACACGACGAGATCTCGAGGCCGCCGCGCGCCGCCATCTCCGGGACCACCATCGCGCCGCGTTGCTCGCCTCCCTGGCCGCCCGGCTCGATCAGGCCCCGCCGGCGGGCCATCACCCGCAGGCCGGTCTGCTCGGTGCACTCGATCAGCACGCCCTCGTGGCCGCGCTGCCCCTCGACCACCGCACGACCACACCCGCCGCGTCGGTGTTGCTCGCACACGACCCCGAGATCGTCGCCGAGCTCATCGCCACCTTGAGCCTCGCCGTCGGTGCGGGCGTCGAGGTGACGGTGACCGACGACGCAGTGGTGGCCGCGAGCACCGCGACCCCGGTCGACGACGACGAACTGCGACCCCTCGCCGCCGAGCTGCTCGAGCGTGCATGCTCGGCCATCGGCCTCGACTTCGACGGCGAGGCGATCCGATTCGCCCGTGTCGTCGAACGCCGCACGGACGAACGGGCGCCGCTGCGGGTCCTGGTCGTCGAGGACAACCCGACGAATCAGATCCTCGCCACCAAGCAGCTCGAACGCCTCGGAGCGGAGGCCGTCATCGCCGGAACCGGCGAGCTCGGCCTCGAACGGGCCGACCTCGAGGTCTTCCCGCTCATCCTCATGGACTGGAACCTCCCCGATATCGACGGACTCGAGGTGACCCGCCGGATCCGGGCGGGGTCGGGTGCGTCGAAGGACGCACCCATCGTCGCGATGACGGCCAACGCCATGGCCGGCGACCGCGAGACCTGTCTCGCCGCCGGCATGAACGACTTCCTGGCGAAGCCGGTCCGCATGGAGGCGCTCGGCGACGTGCTCACCACCTGGGCCGACCGAGACGACCGCGACGACTCGGTCGATCCGGAGCGCTACGGCGATCGGCTGCTCACCGACCTCGGTGGTGCCGACGTCGCCGGAGCGGTCATCCGGTCGTTCCTCGACGAGCTCGACACCCGGGTGAGTGCGATCATCGACCTCCACGGTGAGGAGCGTCGTCGTGCGGCGCACACGTTGAAGTCGACCGCCGCACTGCTCGTGCTCGACGACATGGCCTCGGTCTGCGCCGACATCGAGTACGAACGCATCTCGCCCGATCCGGTGCGGTTGCGGGAACTGGCCGACGAGGCGTCGTCGCTGTTGCGCTTGACGCTCGGCCGCCTCGGCGACTGAGTCGCCAACGCAGGGCCGTCCCCGATCCGGTCAGCCCGCCGGTGTGACGAGCCGGAGTCCGGCGCCGCGCACACTCGCCACGCGACCGTCCCAACCGACCGTGCGGAGTTTGCGTCGCAGGTTCGAGACGTGGGCGTCGATCGCGTGGGACGAGCCGCCCCACTCGGTGCCCCACAACATGCGGGCCAGGTCGTCGCGGGGCAGGACCGATCCGGACTCCGCGGCGAGTGCCCGCAGGATCGCGAACTCGGTCCGGGTGAGCGAGGCCGTCTCCCCGTCGTGGCTGACCTCACGACGCTCGACTTCGATGGAGAGACCACCGATCGAGCCGGTGTCGGTCGTGCGGCGGCGTGGGCGACGCATCACCGCACCGATGCGGGCGTCGAGTTCGACGACCGAGAACGGCTTGGTCACGTAGTCGTCGGCGCCGGCGGCGAATCCCTCGGCGAGGTCCTGCTCGCCGGTTCGCGCGGTGACCATGATCAGGTAGGCGCCGGTGAGCGCCCGGAGCCGCCGACAGACCTCGAGTCCGTCGAGGTCGGGCAGGTTCAGGTCGAGCAGGACGAGGTCGGGTTCGAGCCGTGCGACGGCGGCGAGCCCGTCCTGCCCGGTCTCGACGACCTCGACGTCGAAGCCGGCGCGTTCGAGCACCGCTCGGGCCTGGACGGCGAACTCCGGGGTGTCTTCCACGACGAGGGCGGTACCGGTCACGGTCGGGTCGCTCCCCCGTCGCGTGCGGCGACGACGGTGTCGTCGAGCGTCGTTCGGGGGACCTCGAACACGAACGTCGAGCCGACGCCGACCTCGGAGCGGACGCGCAGGGCGCCACCCATCGTCTCGGCCATCGACTTGGAGAGGGCCAGGCCGATGCCGGTGCCCTCGATCTCGCTGCGTTCACGGCCGAGGCGATCGAACGGCACGAACAGGCGGCCGAGCTCGTCGGGAGCGATGCCGGAGCCGGTGTCGGTGACCGACACCGTGACGGCGTCGTCTCGGACCCGACCACGGACCACGACGGAGCCGTCGGGTCGGTTGAACTTGACGGCGTTGGAGAGCAGGTTGACGAGCACCTGACACGCTCGGCCGGGGTCGACCCGCACGTCCGGCAGGCCGTCGATGTCGATCTGCTCGATCCGGATGCCCTTCTGGTCGGCGAGCGACTGCACCATCTGGTGCGCCTCGGTGACGATGTCGGCCATGTCGACGGTCTCGGTGTGGAGCGACAGCTCCCCGGCCTCGACCCGCGACACGTCGAGCACGTCGTCGATGAGGGTGAGCAGGTGCCGCCCGGCGGCGAGCACCCGGTCGAGGGACTCGGCCGCGTCGTCGTCGATCTCGCTCATCGTGGCGAGCTCGGTGAAGCCGAGCACGGCGTTCAGCGGGGTCCGGAGTTCGTGCGACACCCGGGACAGGAAGCGCGACTTGGCGAGGTTGGCCTCTTCGGCCGCCTCGGTGGCGAGACGGAGACTGTCGGCTCGGGTCCGCCAGTGGGTCACGTCGGCGCCGGAGGCGACGATCTGCTGGTGGCCGCCGATCTCGGCGGTCACCAACGACCACGAGACGGTGCGTCGGTTTCCGGCGGAGTCGATCAGCTCGGTCTCCTCGACACGGGCCCGGGTGCCCGACGCGGCGTCCCGCAGGGAGGCGACCGCGGCTTCGAGGGCATCGCCGTGCAAGGCCACCTCGCAGATGAACTCGGCCGTCTCGGCGGTGACGCTCCAGTTGAGGACCCGGTCGTTGAGTCGCTGGATGCGGCCGTCGATGTCGCAGAGCACGATGGCGTCGTTCACGGCCTCGAACATCAGGTCGAGGCGTGTGCGCTCGGATCGCTGCGCGAGGAACGCGTCGGCGGCCTGGAGGGAGATGGCGAACTGCTCCATCAGCGGTTGGAGCTGGGCGAGCGTGGCGTAGTCGAACCCGGCGTCGGTGGGGCCGCGCCGAACGGTGAGCACCCCGACTCCGGGCAGTGGGAACACCGCGGCGTCGCCGTCGGCGAGGCCGTGCGCGTCGCTGAACAGCTCCCAGGCATCGTCGTCGGGCCCGACCGCATGGGGTCGCCCACCGATGACGGGCGTCGGGATCGACGGCTCGCCCGAGCCGAGGGTGGTCGACGGCATCGACCACACGGGGGTGAGCCCGCGATCGTCACACCGCCAGACCGTGGCGTGGGAGAGGTTCTTACGCGACATCAGGGGGACGAGGAAGTCCCGGCAGGCGTCGTCGAAGTCGAGCGATCGACCGATCGACAGGGAGAGCTCGTAGAGGACCGAAAGGGTCCCGAGCAGATCGACGTCGCCCGAGGAGGTCACGACGTTCGAGACGGCGCGGAGGCGACCACGGTGGTCTTGTTGAAGAACTCGATGAAGCCCGTCCCGTAGGAGGAGATCTCGCCGAGCGACAGCACACCGTCGACGGCACGGCGGTCGGCGCCGAGTACACCCTCGATGCGGGTCAGCTCGGCGTCGAAGCCGTCCTCGAGATAGAGGGTCCGGGAGATGCAGTCGACGACGAACGCGTCGACCGGGCCGGCGGCCACGGGGGCGACCGACTGCTTGGCGGCGTCCTCGGCGGCGGCGAGCAGGGAGTCCTCGGTGCCCTTCAGCAGGTGGAGCACCGAGTTGGCGGGCACGTCGCCCACGCAGAACAGCGAGCCGTCGGCACCCATCTCGATCGGGTCCCGCACGACGTCCTCGAGGCCGTCGCGCACGATGCCGAACGGGTAGCCCTTGGCGACGTCGAAGAACCCGTCGATCGTGATCTCGACGCCGGCGTCGGGCTCGACGATCTCGCGGTAGACCTCGGCGGCGGGGCGCCAGTTGAGTTCGTGGATCGTGTTGCCGTCGGTCCGGGTCGCGACGAGCGGACCCGAGAACCGCTGCCAGCCGTGGCCGACGCCGAGCGAGAGCGTCTCGGGCAGGCAGGCGACGACGGCGGCGTCGATCGCCGATCCGGCTTCGGTGAACACGGCCGGGCGGCGCTCGAACGTGAGCGAGCCGGCACCACCACCGACCACGGTGACGTCGGCACCGTTGGCGGCGAAGAGGCGACGGAGATAGCCGGCGACGCCGTCGCCGAGGCCGTCGACGAACACCATCGCACCGACGGTGCCCTCGGGCAGCGGCTGATCACCTTCGACGAGTGGCACCATCCGGGTGCCGAGGCCGCCGAGCGGCAGGGGGCGCAACACGAGACCGGTGGTCTTGCGTTCACCGTCGGCGATGATCGCGGGGAACACCCCGCCGATCGTCGGGACGTCACCGAGGCCCTCGATCACGCCGTCCAGACGCTGGTGGTCCTCGTCGCACAGCAGTGCGGCGATGCCGTCGCCGGGGCCGAGATCCATCTGTGCGATGGCCTCGGCGACGGTGTCAGGAGAGGGCGTGGAGATGTACATGGGGCTGCGCCTTGGCTCGATTCCGTTGATTTCGCGCCGTAGCGCGTCTCCACGCTCCATCGGCCTGTCGAGCGGGGGTTGTGAACCGTGTCGGCACGATCTTGAGGACGTCTTGAGGTTTCGGGGTCGAGCGCGGCCCGGTTCCGACCGATAGCAGGGGTATGACCGATCTCGGCCACCGCCCGGCGCCCGATGCCACCACCGTGGACGACCGCCGTCGCGCCCTCGTCGAGCGGCTCGAGCAGGTGGCCCGTCACGACGGCGTCACCGGCCTGCTCCGGCGGGTCGGGACGATCGAGCGACTCGCCGCGGACCTGCCGGGGCCGTCGGCCCCGCTCGTCACGTTCGAACTGCGTCATCTCCGGGCGCTGAACGCCGCCCTCGGCCACTCGGTCGTCGACCGGCTGCTCGCCGTGCTCGCGAACCGGCTCGAGGACCATCCCGACGTGGCCTGGGCCGGAATGCTCGGCCCGGGGGCGTACTGCGTCGCGCTCTGCCCGAGCCTGCTCGACACGCCCGAGGAGGTGGCCTGGTCGGTGCTCGACCGCCTGCGCCGACCGGTCGAGCTCGATCGCTGGGTCCGGGTGCCCGACATCGTGGGCGCACTCGTCGAACCGACACCGGGGCATCTCGATCCCGATCAGATCCTGCGTGATCTCGACACCGGGGTCCGCAGCGCCACCGAGGATCGACGCCTCGTCGTGGTCGACGAGTCGCTCCGTTCGGCTGGTCTGCGCCGGAACCGGGTGGAGAGCGACCTCGCCGCGGCGATCGCCGGTGACGCCCTGTCGTTCCGCTACCAGCCGATCATGGATCTCGCCTCGGGACGCCCGGTGGCGCTGGAGGCACTCGCCCGCTGGCGTCACCCGGCGCTCGGACCGATCCGACCCGACGAGTTCATCGCGGTGGCGGAGGCGAGCGGGATGATCCTCGACCTCGGTGACCGGGCGATCGACGACACGCTCGCCGCGATGGCCGCGTGGGACCGTCTCGGGATCCACCCCGAACCCGTGCACGTGAACGTCTCGGCGGTCCAGCTCGCCGACCCCGGTCTCGTCGACCGGGTGAACGACATGCTCGATCGCCACGACATCGCGGCCAACCGGCTCGAGATCGAGGTGACCGAGTCGGCCGTGCTCGACACGGCCGGAACGTGGCGCCGGACACTCGCGGCGCTGCGTGGCCTCGGCTGCCCGATCGCCATCGACGACTTCGGGGCCGGCTTCTCCTCGTTGCTGTCGCTGCGGGACGTCCAGGCCGACACGGTGAAGCTCGACCGGGCCATGCTCGCCGGGATCACCTCGAGCGACGACGCCCGCTCCCTCGTGGGCACCACGATCGATCTCGCCCACCGCTTCGGCATGACCGTGGTGGCGGAGGGCGTCGAGGAGATCGAGGAGGCCGAGGTGCTCGTGGCGCTCGGCTGCGACCTCGGTCAGGGCTGGTTGTGGCACCGGGATCTCGACGCCGACGAGATCGCCGACCTGTGGCGCTCGTCCCCGGTGGCGCCGACCTGACCGAGCTGGCAGGCTCGGCCGCATGGACATCGGGCTCAGCATCTTCCCCACCGACACCACGATCCAGCCGGTCGAGTTCGGCAAGGCCGCCGAGGACCTCGGCTACGAGTCGATCTGGTTCCCCGAGCACTCCCACATCCCGACGAGCCGGACGACCCCGTGGGGCGGTCGTGAGGGCGCCCCTCCCCTGCCCGAGTTCTACTGGCGCACCCACGACCAGTTCGTCGCCCTGGGTGCGATCGCGGCGGTCACCTCCGAGATCAAACTCGCCACCGGCATCACGCTCGTCTCGCAGCGCGATCCGATCTGGACGGCGAAGGAGGTCGCCACGGTCGATCAGCTGTCGGGCGGCCGGTTCGTCTTCGGCGTCGGCTACGGCTGGAACGTGGAGGAGATGGAGGACCATCGGGTGTCCTACGGCAACCGTCGGGCCCGACTGCGCGAGAGCGTGCTCGCGATGAAGCAGCTCTGGACCGAGGACGAGGCCGAGTTCCACGGCGACCAGGTGAACTTCGACCCCACATGGGCGTGGCCGAAGCCGGCCCAGGCCGGTGGCCCCCCGGTGGTGCTCGGTGGTGGTGCCGGCCCGAAGACCGCCGCCCACATCGCCGAGTTCTGCGACGGGTGGATGCCGATCGGCGCCCGCCACGGGCTCAACGGGATCGAACACGTGCACGAGGCGCTCGACGCCGCGGGACGCAGCCGCGACTCACTCACGATCGGGGTGTTCGCGGCGAAGCCCGAGGCCGAGGCCCTCAGTGCCCTCGCCGCCGAGGGTGTCACCCGGGCGGTGTTCGCGTTGCCCCAGGGCGACGCCGAGGAGGTGCTCGGCGCCATGGAGGCGTGGGCACCACTGATCGCCGAGATGGCCGACGCCTGAGTTCGACTCCCGACGGCGAGCTCAGCGCAGCCGGACACGCACGCGGGGCTCGCTCGACGGTCCGGCGACGACGGCGCCTCGCTCCTCGAGCAGCGAGGCCAGCTCCCGGTGCGCCGCCCGGTATCGGTACCACGGGATCGACGGGTACAGATGGTGGATCAGGTGGCGGTCCTGGTGCAGCAACAGCCACGTCGAGCCGGGGAACAGCGTGATGCGGGTGTTGCGGAACCGGTCGGTGTGTTCGTAGGGGAAGTGCGGCAGCCACGCGAAGAAGATCGCGAGGTACAGGAACGTGAGCCGCGCCGGCACGATCCACAGCAACAGGACCGGAACGACGGCGCCGAACGGGATGGCCAGCACCACGGCGAACAGACCGACGCGGATGGCTCGACGCTGCGCCGCGAGCAGGCTGTCGTCACCTCCCTCGGAAGCTCGATCGCCCCCGAGGCGTGCGAGCAGCGCGTTCGCCGCACGGATCCCGCCGGGCAGCGCGACGAGCAGCAGGATCACGTTGCTGATCAGCCACTTGATCGGGAGCGCGGCCAGTGGCCCCTTCGCCGAGATGTCGGGGTCCTTCTCGGTGTTGGTGTGGGCGTGGTGGCGGAGGTGACTCGCCCGGTGGCCGGCGAAGTCGAGCAGGATCAGCTGCGCGGCGACGGTTCCGCAGATCGTGTCCCATCGGGCGTACCGCGGGTCGCGGCCGCTGATGGAGCGATGCACCGCGTCGTGCACGACGGTGTAGAGCGCACACGACACCGCGGTGTTGACGACCATCCCGGCCACGAGGGAGAGCGCGCCGCCGATCCAGGCGGCGAGCACCGCGGCTTCGATGGCGACGAGGATCACGAGCAACACGACGGTCGGCCGGGCGAAGCTCCCGGAGAGTCGCTGCGAGACCTCGCGTTCGGCGTCGGTCAGGGTCTTCGAGCTCACTCGCCGGCCTCCGCTGCTGCGCGGGTGGCGGGATGGTCGAGCGGTGGCGCATCCAAGCGACGGAGTCGGTTGCGGAACGGCCCGTAGCGCCAGATCATCTCGTCCCCGTCGAGTTGCCTCGTCACGGCCACGACCTTCTTGCCGAACGGTCGCAGCTTGTGGACCCCGTCCTCGAAGGTGGCGGCGACTCGGATCCGCTCTCCCTCGAAGCCGGCGATGTCGTCGACGCCGTTCTCGAGGGTGCCGTCGCAGAACATGTCGTGTACGAGGCCGCCGACGGTGATGGTGATGCGGTTGCCCGCCTGCTCGACCCGCTCGACGTGGCCGAGCATTCGTCCCTCGACGACCTCCCAGACACCACGCAGGTCGGGCGCGCCGGGAGCGAGCGGTTCGCGACAGCCGTCGAGCGTCCGTGCGGGCCAGACGTGCAGCGACGCTCCCGGCTTGGTCCCATCGAGCGGGATGTCGGCTGCTGCCGGCCCCGAGCCGTCGAGCTCGGGCCGCTCGTAGTCGGCGGGGTCGTGCGGTCGGGCCGCAGCG
>JAHDBV010000034.1 GCA_020630195.1 Acidimicrobiales bacterium | reverse complement strand
ACATCCAGATCTCTGACATCGAGCGAGTCGGGGTGGGTTCCTACGGCCCGTTCGGTTCCGTGTTGCGTCTTGTGCTCTTCTCTGGGGATGAGGTCAAGGTTGGAGGTCCCCCGGGTTGACGGACACTTGATCTGAGGCGACGTTGTCGGCTCGGAAAGGAAGTCCAGATGCCTCGTGCACATCCGCCTGAGTTCCGTCAGCGTGCGGTCGAGTTGGCTCGGCTACGCGAGAAGCCGATCGGTCAGATTGCGCAGGATCTCGGGATCTCTGATTCGTGTCTTCGGTCCTGGGTCAAGCAAGCCGATCTTGATGAAGGCCGCCGCGCCGATGGGCTCAGCACTGCTGAGCGCGAGGAGCTGGTCCGGTTGCGCCGTGAGTTGCGGGTCAAGAACACCGAGATCGAGATCCTCAAGCGGGCTTCGGCGTTCTTTGCTCGGGAGAACGTGCTCCCAAAATGATCTACACCTTCATCGCCGAGCACTGCTCGGATCTGCCCGTCGCGACGTGTTGTCGTGTGCTGGGGGTGTCGACATCGGGCTACTACCAGCGCCGAAACGAGCCGGTCACCGATGCCGAGCTAGCCGACGCGTACGCGGCGAATCAGGTCCACACGATCTGGCGGCGGTCCCGAAAGTCCTATGGCGTCCCCCGCGTTCGCAAGGAGCTCCGGCTCGGCCAAGGTGTTCGACGGTCGACAACGACGTGTGGGACTGCAGCAGGTTGGGGTGACAGGTGGGTTTAGGCCGCTTGGGTAGCGGTCGGGGTCATGATGGTTTCGTACTGGTTGGGGGTCAATCGGCCGAGGCGGGCTTGGCGTCGGCGGTGGTGGTAGGTCCGCTCGATCCAGACCACGGTTGCGATGCGGAGCTCGTGGCGGGTGGTCCAGTGGCGGGTGTTGAACACGTTCTTCTGGACAAGCGCGAAGAACGATTCCATCGCAGCGTTGTCAGCGGCGGTGCCGACCTGGCCCATCGACCCGACGAGGCCGTGACGTGCGAGGCAACGGTGGACCTTCCTGGCCCGGAACTGGCTGCCCCGGTCGGTGTGGAACACACAACCAGCGACATCACCTCGGCGTGCGACAGCGGTCTCGATCGCGGTGACGACCAGGCGGGCTTTCATGCGTTCGTCGATCGCCCACCCCACGATCCGGTTCGACCAGAGATCCTTGATCGCACACAGGTAGACCTTGCCCTCGGCGGTCCGGTGCTCGGTGATGTCAGCGACCCAGACCTGGTTCGGGCCCGCTGCGTTGAAGCGTCGCCGGACGAGGTCGTCATGGGCTGGTGTGCCGCCACGACCTCGACGACCCCGGTAGGGCTGTTTCTTCCCGAAACTCGACCACCAGCCGTTCTCCGCACAGCGGGCCCACACCGTCCGGTCTGACACGACATGCCCGGCAGCACGAGCCTCGTCGGCGAGGAACCGATACCCGAACTCCGGGTCATCGATGTGTGCATCGTGGACAGCGTTCGCGACGTACGCCTGATTGAGTTCCCGGTCTGAGATCGGCTGGTCGAGCCACCGGTAGTACTGCTGGCGGCAGAGCTTCAGGACTCGGCACGACACGGTGACCGGGACCCCGTCCGCGGACAGGTCGGTGACGAGCGGGAACATCATCCTTTTGGGAGGTTCGCCTGCCCCAGATACGCAGCCGCCCGTCGCAACACCTCGTTCTCCTGCTCGAGGAGTTTGATCCGGCGTTTCGCCGCCCGCAGCTCAGCGTTCTCCGCTGTCGACGGGCCCGGCCTCACACCGTCGTCACGGTCGGCTTGGGTCAGCCAGTTCTGCAGACACGATTCCGAGATCCCGAAATCGCGGGCCACATCAGCGATCCGGACCCCGGGGTCCCGATCACGAGCAACCCGGACGACATCGTCACGGAACTCTCTCGGATACGGCTTCGGCATGGTCAACATCCTTCCTCGTGGCACCCATCGGCACCACAGATCGCATGTCACCTACTCCTGCAGCAGTCCCCGGTTTCGCCGTGGCATCGGGCAGCTGGGGCTGGAGGGGTGTCGTCTTGCAAAGGGATGAGCAAATTTCCGGGCCCGATCGACGCTTCTGGCGCCCGCCACCTTCGCCCTCGATTCCCGCGGAGAGTGTCATGGCGCGCTGGATGATGGGTGGTGACCGAAAGGAGCTATCCGTATCGCCAAGACAAAGCAGGCTCAGAGGTCGAGGTGAATCCGAAGCGCCTCGTCGAGTTGTTCGCTCAGCTCGTATCCGAGCGCACCGACCACCTCGCCGAGTCGCTCCACAGCGACGGCACGAACTTGCTCGGCTTGCGCCTTGGAGTCGACATCGAGTCCGGTCTCGTTCGCTGGTAGCAGCACCTGGAACGGGTAGATGTGGTCGGTGTTGGAGGTGACGGGGACAACTGTGATGACCCCGCGTCCGAGGCGAGCTGCGGTGGTGTTCGCTCCGTCGTTGCTCACCACAACTGCGGGGCGCGTTCGGGCTGCTTCGCTGCCGATGACTGGGTCGAGGTTGACGAGGCGGATCTCGCGGCGTCGCATCAGCTGTCGGCGACGGTGCTGTCCCACGCGTCGTTGGTCGAGTCGTCTGCCCATTCGGTGAACGCTGCGGCGTATGCGTCGCCGAGTTCAGACACGCGCAGCAGGCGAATGGCACGGTGAAGTGCTGCGGACCGAGACTCGATCTGGTGGGTCTTGGTGTAGTTGTCGAGGAATTCGACGTCCTCGTCCGGGATGCTCACACTGACCTTCATGTCTAGATGCTACCAGGGTAGGAGGCGATATGCTACCCGCTTTTGGTTTATGGGGAGGGGGTGTCGCGTTGCTAATGGTTTGCTAATGGCGTCTGGCGTCCTGGAGCGGTATCGAGCGGATTGGCGGGTCGCTGGATGCCGCTCGGGGACCCTGGCTACCGCAGGACGCCGCCAGATGCCGCCAAGGGGAGGTTTGTTCAAGTCCCCCTCCGACACCACCACTAACCCTCGGTCCGACCGAGAGCTGGGCACGCTGGTTCTCGTGGTCGTGCAGCACTTCGAGCTGAGCGGCCTCGTAACGCGGCATCGGTCTTCAGGTGAAGCAGCCGAGAGCAGCGAGATCGCGTCTGTAAGGCTTGTCGACGATGAGCACGGTCAGCTGCGGCCGAAGCCGTCAGCGAGCAGCGCGTCGATCCGGTCCGTGATCCCGGATTCGGATGCGCCAGCAGCCACGAACGCAGGGACCCGCGTCCCGCCATGGGTGGGCGGGAGCGAGGCGGCGAGTTCGGTCAGAACGTCAGCGCGAGAGACGTTTCGACGCTCAGCTTCAGCCCCGATCCGGTCGAGGACCTCATCGGAGATCTCGATATTCGACATGGCTCCAGGCTAGCAAGGTGCCGATTGGCGCTCCTGGCTCGGCATCTATCGGGCATTCGGGTGACCCAGGTGCCGCCGGTCGGGTCCTGCCACGCGCCGTTGATTCAGTGTCCGTATCGCACTGTCATGACGCCGCCTTCGTCTCGTCGAGCAGTCCGCATTGACGAGCTCGATCAAGGGTCACTTGGAACAGGCGGGTGGTCGCGGCGTCGATCATCATCCCACCGAAGTTGGCGGCGCCTTCACCGGCCGCTTCGGCAGCGGTGACCGCGTCGATCGCGCCCTGGGCGGTCGCGATCTCCTCCGTCGTGGGAGCGAACACGCGGTTGGCAACCTCGATCTGACTCGGATGGATGCACCACTTGCCGACACCTCCCAGCATCGAGAACGTCGCCGCCGACTTCTCGTAGCCATCGGGGCTGGCGAAGTTCGCGTAGGGACCGTCGATAGCGTCGATACCCGCCGCTCGACAAGCGACGATGAGACGCGTGCGGGCGTAGTGCCACATGTCGCCTGGGTAGTGCAGGGCCTGATCTCCGTCGGTGACCCCGATGTGGCGCAGCCGCATGCCCTGGCTGGCCGACAGGTCACCGACGCCGAGGGTGAGGGCTTCGAGGCGTGGCGAGCATCGTGCGATCTCGTCGATGGTCTGGACCGCCTCGACCTCCTCGACGAGGCACTCGATGCCGATCCGGCCGACCTCGAGCCCGAGCTGGCGCTCCAGTCCGGTCAGCAGGTCGTCGACGAACCACACCTCGCGCGGGCCCTTGATCTTGGGGACCATGATGACGTCGAGGTTGGCTCCCGCGCCGCTGACGACGTGGACGATGTCGTCGTGGCACCACTCGGTCCCGACGCTGTTGCATCGGAACGCACGGATCTTGTCGCCCCAATCCAGCTGGTTCAGCCCGGCCACGATCGTGTCGCGGGCACCGACCTTGGCCGACGGGGCGACTGCGTCTTCGAGGTCGAGGAACACCATGTCGGCGGTCGACGCCGCCGCCTTGGTGATCATCTTCTCGCTCGTGCCGGGCGTGGACAGCTCGGAACGTCGGATCCGTTTCGGTCGTTCGGTCATGGTTCTCTCCTGGAGCGTGTTGGTGTCGACGCGCGGCGGTCAGCGCCGACGGGGTCCGGGAAGCAGCCGATCGGAGATGATCCTTTGCTGGATCTGGCTGGTGCAGACGGAGATTCAGAAAAGGATCACGCCACGTCCGGCAGCGCCGTCCAGCATGTTGTGGCACGCCTGGTTGACGTCGTCGAGCCCGTAGCGGCCGGTGACGAGTTGATCGAGGGGAAGGCGCCCGGACACGTAGAGTTCGGCGTAGTGCACGAAGTCTCGGTGAGTGTGGGCCGAGCCGAAGATCGAGCCGGTGAGGACCTTCTCGTCGCGGATGACGTGGGCGGGATCGATGTCGAAGGTCGCGCCGGCTTTTGGGAAGCCCACCATGACGGCGGTTCCGAATTGGCCGATCGTCGCGATCAGCTGGGACTCGATGCCCGTGTGCCCCACGGCGTCGAACGCGTAGTCGGCACCCACACCACCCGTGATCTCGCGAACGGCCTCGACTGGGTCGGTACCGTCGCCGGTGGCGACGAAGTGGGTGGCGCCGAAGCTGTGGGCGAGCGCCTCCTTGTCGGCGTTGAGGTCGACGACGATGATCTTTCCCGCTCCCGACAGCATCGCTCCCATGACGATCGACAGTCCGACGCCGCCGCCGCCGTAGACGACGACGGTCGATCCCGGATGCACCTTCGCCTTGTTGAGCGCCGCACCGACACCGGTGGTGACACCGCAGCCGATGAGCGCCGAGATCTCGAAGGGGATGTCGGGCATCTTCACACAGCTCACCGCCGGCACCACCGAGTGGGTCGCCCAGGTCGAGATGGCGCTCAGGTGGTGGACGGGCGCCCCGGCCGTGTCTGTGAGGCGGTGAGTACCGTCGAGCATCGTGCCCGCCCACAGCGCCGGAAGGTACACCTGGCAGAGGTTGGGGTGGCCGTGGTGGCACGCCCTGCACGCACCGCAGAACGGGATCCAGCTGAGGGCGACGTGGTCTCCGACCTTCAGGTCGTCGACCCCCGGCCCGACCCCCGCAACGATGCCAGAACCCTCGTGCCCCAGGACGACCGGCAGGTCGACCTCCGAGTCGCCGGTCACGACGTGCCAATCGCTGTGGCAGACCCCTGAGGCTCTCATCTCGACCAAGACCTCGCCCGCTTTGGGAGGACCGAGGTCGAGGGTCTCGACCAGCAGCGGTTGATTCGTCTCGCGCAGGACTGCGGCTCGGATGTCCACGCTCACTCCTGGGGGAACGGGTTGGCGATACCGGGAGCGGTGTTCAACCACACCGACTTGATCTGCAGGAACGCGTCGAGCGCGGCGGTGCCGTTCTCACGCCCATACCCGGACTGCTTGTATCCGCCGACAGGGGATTGGGTCGCCGACGTAAAGTAGTTGTTCACATAGACCGTGCCGGCCTCGATCGCGTCGGCCACCCGCATCGCCTTCAGCTGGTCGTCGGTCCAGATCCCCGCGGCCAGTCCGTAGCTCGTGTCGTTCGCCAACGCGATGGCTTCGTCCTCGTCGTCGAAGGGAACGACCGCCAGTACGGGGCCGAACACCTCTTCGCGGAAGAGGTCCGATGCCGAGTCGACATCGACGAAGATCGTCGGCTCGACGAACCAGCCACACGTGCCTTCGGGAGTGACCGGGCTGCCGCCGAGCACTCGCCGAGCGCCCTCCCGCTCGGCCCGAGCGATTGACTCGAGCACCCGCCGGAAGTGGGGTTCGTTCGCAAGGGGGCCGATCTGGGTGGCCGGATCAGTCGGTGCCCCGAGTCGTGCGGATGCGGCGACCGTCGCGATCCGCTCGACCAGTTCGTCCTGGATGGAACGATGCACGATCAGTCGGGATCCAGCGACACAGCTCTGCCCGGCCGGGGGGAACAGGCCCATCGCGACGCCATGGGCCGCGTCGTCGAGATCGACATCCGCGAACACGATCTGGGGTGACTTCCCACCGAGCTCCATCACGGTCGGGGTGACGGTTCGAGACGCGACTTCAGCCACCTTGCGGCCGCCCGGCACCGAGCCCGTGAAGCTCACCATCCGCACGTCTTCATGGCCGACGAGCGGCTCGCCGCAGCGATCGCCGAAACCCGTCACCACATTGAGTACGCCGGGAGGCAGGAGGTCGGCGAACACCTCGGCGAGCGCGAGGGTCGAGACGGAAGCGTGTTCGGACGGCTTCACGACCACGGTGTTGCCGGCGGCCAGAGCCGGTGCGATCTTCCAGATCGCGATCAAGAGCGGTGAGTTCCACGCGGTGATGCAGCCGACGACCCCGAACGGCTCACGGCGCGTGTAGTTGAAGATGCCCGGGACGTCGACGGGCAAGACGTCGCCGGCGACCTTGTCGGCCAAGCCGCCGTAGTACCAGAAGCTGTCGGCCAGCCACGTCTGAAGCCCCGGAAGGATGTCGACCGTTCGCTTGCCGTTGTCTCGGGTCTCGAGGGCGGCGAGGTCATCAGCGCGCTCGGCGAGCCGGTCGCCGAGCCGGCACAACAGCTTGCCCCGCTCGGCGGCGCGCATCGACGCCCACGGACCCGTCGTGAATGCGGTCCGTGCCGCCCGCACGGCCGAATCGACATCGACTGCGGTGCTGCCGGCGATCTGCGCCCACACCTCGCCGGTCGTGGGATCGATCGAATCGATGAAGGCGCCTTCGCTCGGTGCTGCCCACCGATTGTCGATCCAGTTCCCGTAGGTCCTCACCTCAGCTCATTCTCCCGCTCGCGGCGGTCGAGACCGGCGGCTTGGATCTTCATCTGATGTGCTCCGGTGGTGTGGTCATCATTGGATGACGGTGGCTTCGGCGTCCATGGCGAGGGCGCCGCCGGGGGTCGTGGCCCAGAGCCGGGCGCGCTCGCCGTTCCTGACGCCGGCGATCGTGAAGGGCGCTGTATCGAACAGCGGCGACAGCGCTCGGAACGAGAAGGTCGCGAGTGGACCCATCTCCGATGCGGCCAGGTCGGCGAGAAGTGTGGCGGTGAGCGGGCCGTGGAATACGAGGCCGTCGTAGCCCTCGACGTCGCGTGCGTAGTCGCGGTCGTAGTGGATCCGATGACCGTTGAAGGTCAGTGCGGAGTAGCGGAACAGCATGACCTCGGAGGGCTCGATGGTCCGGGTCCAGTCCGCATCGCTCGGTGCCGGGCGCGGGTGCGGGCGCGGCGCGTCGGGCGCCGGATCCTCGCGGTAGACCAGGTCTTGGTCCTCGGTGACTCGGGTTTCGCCGTGCACAGCGAGTTCGTGGCGCACGGTGACGAAGCACAGCGGGCCGGTGCGCCCGGTCTTGGTCTCGATCTGGTGGATGGTGGAGGTCTTGGTGACCTCGTCGCCGAGGTGGATGCTGCCGGTGAATGTGAACCGGCCGCCGGCCCACATTCGGCGGGGAAGTGCGACCGGGGGCAGGAATCCACCGCGTTGGGGGTGGCCGTCGCGACCGAGGCGGCTCAGTGGTGCCGAGGTCAGGTGGGTGATGAAGTGCCACAGCGGCGGGAGCGGATCGCCGTCGGTGAGCTCAGCGATGCGGTCGAGTGTCTCTTGCATGCGACGGCATTGCTTGGCCGAGATCCTCTCGGTTGAGGCTTCGGTGCGGCCCTTCCACTGGAGAAGGACGTCAAGATCGTTCGTTGGTGCCGTGGTGTTCACGGGCCGAACTCCTCTCGGATTGCGGCGGTGTGCTCTCCGAGCCTGGGGACCGTTGAGCCGGATACGGGGCGAGCGCCGGTGTGGCGAATGGGGTGGGCTGGCAGCTCGATGCGGTGTGCCTCGCTCGAGGTGATGTGGCGGATGCTGAGGGCGGGGTGGTGTGCGAGATCGTCGAGGGAGCTGACCATGCCGTGCGCGATCGACGCGGTGCTGAGTCGGCTCCGGAAGTCGTTCGCGTCGAGGTTGGCGATCGCTCGGGTCAGTTCGGTCTCGAGCTCGTCACGGTTGGCGACACGGTCGTTGTTCGATGCGTACCTCGGGTCGGATGCGAGGTCAGGTCGCTCGAGAACGTCGGCGCAAAGGCGGTGCCACTCGCGTTCGTTCTGCACGGCCACCAGGGTGAGGGCGCCGTCCGAAGTTTCGTACGCGCCGTAGGGAGCGATGCTCGGGTGGCGAAGACCCACACGCGAGGGTCCACCCTCCCCGTGGACGTGTTGGGCGTAGGGAACCGTCATCCACTCCGCGGCCACATCGAAGAGGGAGACACTGACGCCCGAGCCTCTGCCCGTCATTCGGCGGGCCAAGAGCGCTTCGAGGACGGCGGTGTAGGCGGTCATGCCCGTGCCGATATCGACGATCGAGATTCCGATGCGGCCGAGCTCGTTGGGGCCTCCCGAGATGCCGACGAGACCGCTCTCGGCTTGAATCAGCAGGTCGTAGGCCTTCTTGTCGGCAACGGCGTCGGACTCGCCGTAGCCCGAGATGTCGCAGGTCACGAGCGCATCGTTGCGGGCTCGGAGTTCGCTACTGGCGAAGCCCTGTCGTGCGAGTGCTCCCGGGGCGAGGTTCTGGACGAACACGTCGGCGTGGTCGATGAGGTGGTGGAGCAAGGCGGCGTCCTCGCTGGACTTGATGTCGAGAACGATCGACTCCTTTCCGTGGTTCGTCCACGCGAAGTACGAGCTGTCGCCCGCTGCTGCGCGGTCGTACTCGCGAGCGAAGTCACCGCTCGCTCGTTCGACCTTGATCACTCGGGCGCCGGCGTCGACCATCCGGGCGGTGCACAGCGGCCCAGCGACAGCCTGCTCCACCGCCACGACGACAAGTCCGTGCATCGGTCCTCGGCTCATTGGTTGCTCTGCTGGCCGTTCTGGCTGTGGTCGTGCGGGGTGGCGGTGAAGCAGTCGACGATCGCGTTGCAGTCCGCGGAGCCCTCTGCGTCGAGTGCGCGACGTGCGGTGTCCGGGTTACCTCCGCACGCGACGTACTTGGCGATGATGTCCTCGGCCGGCATCGGCCGACTCGGCCCGCCTGGGACGTCAGCGACGGTGATGTCGACCGACGGCCCGTGGTGGAGGTGGACCCGAAGATGGTCGGGATGCTGGGGGCAGAGGTCGGTGACGGTCTCTGCGGCGTCGTACAGTTCGACGTCGACGAGCGCTTCGAGTTCGCGGATGTCGGCGCGCTCGAGCTGGGCAGGGCTGAAGGTCAAGGGCGTCACGGCTCCGTCGGCGAGCGCGGAGGCGACGCAGAAGGTTGCGCTGAATCGCGCCTGCGATGGATCGGAGGGTCGTCGAAACGATGCGACGCGAAAGAACGGCTCGGCCATGGTGAGTTCGACGCGTCTGATCTGCGCGAGCCGGTCGCCCAAGTCCTGCGAAGCGGTCAGCGCAGCGTCGATGACTCGGTGTGCATAGGAGCAGCATGGCCAGGGCTTGCGCAGCGGTGGGTCCGTCACCAGTGCGCGCCGATTCGGTCGCCCAAACGGTTGGCCCGGCGACGAGGGGCCTCGGAAGAGGTGGGGCATTCCGAACGGTGCCTCGAAGACCGCTGGATTGGCGAGGAGGCCTTGTTCTGCGAGGGCGGCGGCCTCCACACCGGCGCGGGCGGCGAACCCCGCATGGAGCGCCTTCGCATCGGTGCCGAACTGCGCCTTGAGTCCCGAGGCCATGCTCGTGGCGAGCGCGGCGGCATGCGCGAGTTGGGTACCGCAGAGCCCGATCAGGTGACCAGCGGCCATCGCCGCGCCGACCGTTCCGATCGTCGATGTCGCGTGCCAGCCGACCTCGTAGTGGCTGTAGCCGAGCTGGTGGCCGAGCTCGATGATCGTCTGGTACCCGACCACATAGCCGTCGAGGAGGTCGCCAACTGTGTGGGCCCCAGGATCGGCGAGCGCCAGGATTGCACCGATGAGCGGCGCGCTGGGGTGTGTCGATCCGCGAAGCTCGTAGTCATCAAAGTCGAGCACATGAGCTGCTGCACCGACATGCAGTGCGGTTAGCAGCGCGCTCCCACCCGATTGCAGCCGACGACTGGCCGCCCCGACCCCGCGTCCTTGTGAAGTGGTGGCACCGGCGACCACACAGGCGGCCGTGTCGATGAAGCTCAGCCGCGCGGAATCGCGGAGCGCGCCATCGACATCGATCTTGTTCGATGCCCACTCGGCCAGATCGACCAAGAGCTGCGGTTCAGCGCACGTCTCGCCCATCACTTCGAGGAACCGTACAGGGGCACAATTGGGCCGAAAAGACACCTATTTGTGAATGGTTAGCATGCTCTGGTGTAATGACACTCGTGCATGACCTCCCGTCGCTGACGGCTCTGCGTGCCTTCGATGCGGCTGCCCGGCACCTGAACTTCACCCACGCAGCAGCAGAGCTCGCCGTTGGCCAGCCGGCGGTCAGCCGTCAGATCGGACAGCTCGAGACATGGCTGGGCACGCCACTGTTCGTCCGCCAGCCGGCAGTCGCGTTGACCGACGCTGGCCGCAGGCTCCACGAGGCGACCAATGGCGGCTTCACGGGGATCGCCCGGGTGACCACCGAGATCCGGCGCGTTGCCGCGGTTTCTGAACTCACCATCGACGTTTCGATCGCGTTCGCCTCGTGCTGGCTCCTCACCCGCCTCGCAGGCTTCACCGCAGCCTTCCCCGACGTCGCCGTGCGACTCGTGACCCGTGATGTCACATCGACTGCCGATCCAGCCGCTGATGTCGTCGTCTACTACGGCACCGGCGAGCGCGCTCCCGACGCCGCGTGCGTCTTGCCGAACCGCATCGTCCCCGCTTGCGCCGCATCACTTCCGGCCCACGAACGACCCAACCACGTCTCAGCCTTGGCGGGAGCGCCACTCCTTTCTCTCGAAGGGCAGGCAGACCAGGACGCTTGGGAGCGGGTGCTCGACGGGACCGGGGTCCACGTTCCGGTCATCACGCCGCAGCGTCGCTTCACGAGCTTCATCGTGTATCGAGAGGCGATGTTGAAGGGCCAAGGGATCGGCCTTGCATGGTGCGGGATGATGGCAGACGACCTGGAGGCCGGACTGATCGAACCCGTCACCGATCTCGTCCACAGCGACCCACACCGGGGCTACTGGGTGACCACCCCGAACCAGAACCTCGCAGCAACTCGATTTCGAAGCTGGCTTCTCGATCTCGCGCAAGAGTGCCGGTGAAGAACCGAAGCCCGTCATCGACCACACCGCATGGTCGCCGGCGGTGACCCCAGGTCGGGTTTTCCTTCGCGAGGCGGACGACGAGCTGCCGCAGCTCAGCACTCGTGGGTGGCCTGCCGATGCGTCGGGCTGGAGGCTGGGTCCAGTCTTGGTGATTCGCTGGCGGTGCCATCGCGGCAGCGTCTCGGGTGTCACGATCCAGTCGTCGCGAAGCCAGCGGGGGAGCGCGGCTGCGATCGCTCCGAGCCCGAGCGGACGTTCTCGGCGTTCGTCAACGGCTATACGAATGTTCCGGTGACGGCGACCCGCCGATGACGGACATTGACACGCCCCGCAGCTTCTCGACGGCGACGGGAATCAGGTGTCGGGCGCCCGGCGGCAACCCGAGATCGCGTGGAGCGGGAGCTCCACCGCGTGACTCGGAGGGGTGTAGCTCTGCAAATGGTTTGCTAATGGCAGCCAGCGGCAAGGAGCGGCAGCGAGCGGCAAGCAGCGTTTCGGCCGGTCGCCAGTTGCCGTTGTTTGCCGGTCCCTGCCACCTATTGCCGTTCGCTGCCGGTTCGGGGAGGCGAGTTCTTGCGTCCGATCAGGCCGATGAAGCGGTCCATCGGCGCAGCGTCGGGCCGGACGGCGACCTCGTTGGCCATCAGCCCGCCGGATCGCAGCATGTCGGCGCTGGCGCTGATCACACCGATCGTCGCCTCGACGACTGCGGGGTCGACCTCCACGTCACGGCCCGTGGCGACCGCGATGTCCCAGGCATGGCCCAGCTGGTCCCATGCGGCGAACGCCAGGATGTCGGGCTTCGGCACGCTCGAGACGTTCCTCCGGGCGTTCAAGCGGCAGCTCGGGGTCACGCCCACGCAGTATCGAGAACGATTCCGCAGCGAGGGGTGACACGCCCTTTCGCTGTCGTTCGGCCCGATGACGGGTCGGGCGTTTCGTGGGACGCTGTCGTGATGCGAGTGCGAATCGAGGGGTTCGATCTTCCAGGGCGGGACTTCTGCGACGCGAGTGGCGAGCCTCGCGTCGACGTCCGGGTCGGTGTCCAGATACGACGCGAGGTGAGGGACTTGGTTCCGGCCGACGCCGAATCCGCCACCTGGGAACTCGATCCCACGCTCGTGACAACGCCCGAAGGCGGGCTCGACTTCAAGGGGCCTGAAGTGCATGGGAAACGCGGCGATCGCTTCCTCTACCTCGCCTGGGGCAGTGTCGACGACGGCGGCGACTTCCAGATGTTCCGGCGGGCCAAGCTCATGCTCAACCGAATCGATCCCGCCATCGTCCGATCCGCCGAGGACTCGGATTGGGCACTCGTGGCTCGGGTTCGGATGAGCGACGACCACGGAGCTCCACGCTGCGCCCGAGTCGATCCGCCGGACATCGACTGGCGCGTCGCCGACGCGTGAACCTGCGTCAGGCGACGTGGTCGACGAAGCCGAGCTCGTTGCCGTCGGGATCGGCGATGGTGAACTTGCGCGTGCCGTAGGCGGTGTCGAACAGGGGCTCGACGATGTCGGCCCGGTCCTTCACTCGCTCCCACAGCGCGTCGGGGTCGTCGACGACGAAGTTGAATCGCCCTCCTCGACCTGGCGCCTCCTGGATGGCGAAGACCGCCCCGGATGCAGCCCGGAAGTGTGCGTAGTTCGGCTCGTCGGGCGGCCAGGTCGCATCGACGGCGAAGCCGAGTGTCTCGGTGTACCACTCGATCGCACGCTGGAGGTCGCTCACGTTGGCGCGTGCGTGCTCGAGCCGGGTCTCCACGGTCCGATCTTGTCATGCGCCGCCGGCCGACGACGTGGGCGACGGGATCGGCGATGCCGATCCGCTGCGTCTCAGTAGTTTCCAGCAGGTACCTACCTGCCGTGAAGGTGCCTTCTTGCCGATCGGAACCACCAGGAGAGTGATCGAGGTCACGACGGAAACGGAGCCGCCATGACGCTGCACGACACCCTCAGTCAGCTCGAACTCGCCCGCTCGCTCGACCTGCCCAGCCGTGAGGCGATGCTGCGGCGCGACCGCTCGGTGCAGGTCTTCTGGGCCGACAACCGCGAGCTGCTCGTCGACGCGTGGACGGAGTGGGGCGCCGAGCGTGGCGCCGACATCGTGCTCGACGACTCGCTCATCCACCCGCCCCTTCGCGACGCCGTCACGGCCGCCTGGGCCGACCCGTCCACCGAGTCGACCGTCGCCGACCTGATCGACGAGCCGGCACCGGGTGTGTTCTCCTTCCAGTTCTTCGATCCCGAACGCTTGGCCGACCTGCGCGGCGAGCTCGAGGCGATGTGGGACGCCGGCATCCCGATGCGGCCGCCGTACGGCATCGTGTTGAACCGCAAGGGGGCGATGCTCGACCTTCGCTCCGACGGCAGCCTCGCCGCTCCGTCGTTCCAGGCGTTCTACCGGCTCCTGATGGACACCTACATGCGTCCGATCTCGCGGCTGTTGTTCCCCGAGATCACCGGCTACGACGCCCAGACGTTCGGGTTCTCGATCAACGACCGGCCCGAGACCGACACGTCGATCCGGCCGCACACCGACGCCTCCTCGGTGACGCTCAACCTCAACGTGAACGTGCCGGGGGAGGAGTTCACCGGCTCGACGGTCGACTTCCTCGACCCCGCGTCGAACCGGGTCACGCCGCTCAGTTTCGAGCCCGGCACGGCGATGCTGCACCGCGGCACCGTCCCGCACACCGCGCAACCGAACACCTCCGGGGAGCGGACGAACCTGGTGCTCTGGCTCTTCGGCGAGAGCGGCAACATCCCGCCCGGCTGGGTCGACGGTGCCGACGTCGACGCCCGGACCCGCTGGTCGACGCTGACCGAACCCCAGGGCATGTACACACCCTTCTGATCGCGAGTTCCGAGGCATCGGTCGTCGGGGCGTCGCAGAAGGAGGTACCCGGTCGATGCATGGCCGTCCGGTACGGTCTCGGACGCCATGCTGAAGTCACTCGGGGTCACGATCGCGAACGTCGCAGAGCGCATCTCCGGCGACAAGGGCGGGTTCGACGACCTCGACGCGACGTTCGCGGCCTCCCGCCGGGCCGAGCAGCGCCGGCAGCGCAAGACCGTGGTCGTGCTGTTCTCCGTGTTCGTGGTGATGGTGGCGGTGTTCAGCGCCCTGTTCCACGAGCTCATGGCGGGAGAGGGACGCACGTTCTCGTGGCCGACGAGCGTCTACTGGACCCTCACGACCATGACCACGCTCGGCTTCGGTGACATCACCTTCGAGTCCGATGCCGGTCGGATCTTCTCCGTGGTCGTGCTGCTGTCCGGCTCGACGTTCCTGCTCGTCGTCCTGCCGTTCGTGTTCATCCAGTTCCTCTTCATCCCGTGGATGCACGAACGGGACCGGAGGCGGGCCCCGCGTTCCCTGCCGGCCTCGACCCGGGGCCACATCATCCTCACCGCCGTCGGGCCGGTGGAGGAGGCGCTGATCGACGACGCCGACCAGGCCGAGGTGCCCTACGTGATCCTCGTCGACGACCTCGAAGAGGCCGGGCGGCTCCACGACGTCGGGCGGAGTGTCATGGTCGGCCCGCTCGACGATCCGGCCACCTACGAGCGGGCCCGAGCGAGCGAGGCGGCGATGGTGGTGGCGTCCCGGGACGACCAGACCAACACCAACATCGCCTTCACCGTGCGCGAGATCGCCCCCGACGTCGAGATCGTGACCACGGCCAACCGGCCTGCGTCGGTCGACGTGCTCGAGATCGCCGGCGCCGACCGGGTCATCCAGCTCGGCGAGGTCCTCGGCACCTCCATGGCGGCCCGGGCCCTCGGCCTCGGTGGGCGCAGTCATGTGATCGGTGAGTTCGCCGGGCTCCGCATCGCCGAGGCCGGTGTCGACGGGACCGACCTCGTCGACCGGACCCTCGCCGAGGCACGCCTGCGGGAGCGCTTCGGGCTCGGGCTGATCGGTGTCTGGGACCGCGGCGGCTTCGAGATCGCCAACGCGGCGACCGTGCTCCGTTCCTCCTCGCTGCTCCTGCTGGCCGGCTCGACCGACCAGCTGGCCCGCTTCGACGGCAGCTTCGACCACCCCGGCGAGCCGTCCGAGGCGGACACGCCGAAGGCCGTCGTGATCGGTGGCGGACGTGTGGGGCGAGCGGTCGGTGCGGCGTTCGCCGAGGAGGGTGTCGAGTTCACCATCATCGAGCAGCTGGCCGAACGGGAGGGCACCGCGGCGCACTACGTGATCGGTGACGCGGCCGACCGGGCGGTCTTGACCGAGGCCGGGATCGACGACGCCGATGCGGTGCTCATCACGACCCACGACGACAACGTCAACGTCTACCTCACCCGCTACTGCCGTGGTCTCCGGCCCGACATCCGGATCGTCGCCCGATCCCGACTCGACCGGAACGTCTCGACGCTCTACCGGGCCGGCGCCGACTCGGTGTTGTCCTACGCCGACACCGGCTCGACCGCCATCTGGAACCACCTCCGCCGGGACGAGCTCCTGGTGGTCGCCCACGGCCTGCACGTGTTCCGCTCGCCGATGCCCCGTGAGCTGGTGGGGGAGACCCTGGCCGAAGCCGGCATCCGTGCTCGGACCAGCTGCAACGTGGTGGCGATCGAGACCGCGGACGGCATCGAGGCCAACCCGGATGCCCACATCCCGTTGCCGGCCGACGCCGAGCTGCTCCTCGTCGGTACGGACGAGGCGAAGGCCCGCTTCACCGAGGTCTTCCCGCACGCGTTCCAGCGCGGTCGGCGCCGTGGGCGGCGCGCCTGACCGGCTCGTCGCTGCAGTGGTTTCGATGAGGTACCTACTGCTCCCGAAGGTGCCTTCTTGCCGATCGGAACGACCGGGTTGATGATCGAAGTCACCTCGAAAACGGAGTCGCCGTGACGATGCATGACACCCTCGACCATCTCGAACGCGCTCGCTCGCTCGAGCTCCCGTCGCGAGACGCCATGCTGCGGCGCGATCGGTCGGTGCAGGTCTTCTGGGCCGACCATCGCCAGCTTCTCGTCGACGCCTGGGCCGAGTGGGACTCCGGTCGGACCACCACGGTCGCCCTCGACGACTCGCTCATCCACCCGCCCCTTCGCGACGCCGTCGCAGCCGCCTGGGCCGATCCGTCGACCGAATCGGCCGTCGCCGATCTGATCGACGAGCCCGCACCCGGCGTCTTCGCCTTCCAGCTGTTCGATCCCGAGCGCCTCGCCGACCTCCGGGGCGAACTCGAGGCGATGTGGGACGCCGGCATCCCGATGCGCCCGCCCTACGGCATCGTGTTGAACCGCAAGGGGGCGATGCTCGATCTCCGCTCCGACGGCAGCCTCGCCGCTCCGTCGTTCCAGGCGTTCTACCGGCTCCTGATGGACACCTACATGCGTCCGATCTCGCGGCTGTTGTTCCCCGAGATCACCGGCTACGACGCCCAGACGTTCGGGTTCTCGATCAACGACCGGCCCGAGACCGACACGTCGATCCGGCCGCACACCGATGCCTCCTCGGTGACGCTGAACATCAACGTCAACGTGCCGGGGGAGGAGTTCACCGGCTCGACGGTCGACTTCCTCGACGCCGCCACGAACCAGGTCGCCGCCCTCACCTTCGAGCCGGGCACGGCCATGCTCCACCGCGGCACGATCCCGCACACCGCCCAACCCATCACGTCCGGGGAGCGGACGAACCTGGTGCTCTGGTTGTTCGGGGAGAACGGCAGCATCCCGCCGGGCTGGGTCGACGGGAACGACGTCGATGCGCGGACCCGCTGGTCGACGCCGACCGAACCCCAGGGCATGTACGCCCCGTTCTGACCCGGCGGGTCGTCGGTCTCGTCAGGGCGTCGTAGCAGCCGACGGATCGGATCCGGTGCGGCGAGCGGCGACCGTGGCGGCGATCGCGACGAGCGACGGCACGAGTTGTGGCAGACCGGTTCCGACCTCGACCGTGATCGCGGCGGCGAGGCCGGCGATCGCGACGAAGCCCAGGAAGCAGATCGCCACGTTGAAGGCCCATCGGGGGTCGCGGATGAGCAGCGACCAGATGAGGCCGGCGGCGAGGAACAGGTTGTACACCCCTTGGTTCGCTGCGAGGTCGACCGTCTCCGGAAACAGCTCGGGATCGAAGGTGTCGAACACGTCGGGGCCGACCTCGGTCCAGGCGAAGATCTCGAACCAGGCGATGTAGACGTGCAGCGCGGCGACGAGTGCGATCGCCGCCTTCGAGATGAGGGTCATCGCCCGAACGTAGTGGTCGGCCGGGCTCCGACCGTCCGAGAGATACATACATCGGTGTATGTAGGTGTGCTACGTTCCCGCCGTGCAACGAACCCAGGCCGAACGACGTGAAGCGACCCGCGCCGCCTTGATCGACGCAGCGGCCGACCTGCTGGTCGAGCGGGGGTGGGCGCAGGCGACGTCCGTCGCGGTCTGTGCCCGTGCCGGTCTGACCCGCGGCGCGTTCGTGCACCACTTCGACGGACTGCCCGACCTGTTCGCCGCCGTGCTCGCCGCCCGGTACGCCGACATCGTCGAGCGGGTCGAGGCGGACGGCGAGGCGACCTCCATCGAGGAGATGGTCGCCCGCACCTGGGAGATCAACCGGGAGCCGTCGTTCAAGGTCGTGCTCGAGGCCTGGCTCGCCTGCGCCAACGATCCCGAGCTCGGACGCACGCTCGGCCCCGTCGTGGCGGCCTTCGCGACACTCGTCGGCGTCGACCGCTGGCCCGAGCTCCTCGCCGACGACGAGGCCCGCACCTTCTACCTGACCGCACGCGAGAGCCTCCTCGGCCTCGCCTGGGGTCGGGCGATCAACCGTGGGCCGCTGGCCCACGAGTCGCTCGTGCTCGACCAACTGCTCACCACCGCCCGGGCGCACGACGCACGACTCGGGCACTGAGGGGGAACCACCATGACTGGAGTCTTCGGATGACGATGACCGATCCGGCCCGCCCGGCCGCCGACACCACCACCCGGACCGGCTACAACGTCTGCACGATCTGCGACATCGGCTGCCAGGTCCGCACGACCACGGTCGACGGCGAGGTGACGAAGGTCGAGCAGCACGACAACCCGCTGCTCGCCAAGAACATCTGTTACAAGGGCACCGCCGCCCCGAAGATCCACAACCATCCGGAGCGACTCCGGGTGCCGCTCAAGCGGGTCGGCGAGCGGGGCGAGGACCGGTGGGAGGAGATCTCCTACGACCAGGCGATCACCGAGATCGCCGAGCGGCTGCAGACCGTGGTCGACACGTACGGTCCCGAAGCGTTCGGCGTGTCGACGTCCGGGTGGAACACCCAGACCACCCACGGGCTCGATCGTCGCTTCATGAACCTGCTCGGGTCACCGAACTGGACCTCCGGGGTGTCGCTCTGTGCCGGCAACACCGCGGCGGTCAGCCGCCTGACCTATGGCTGGTACACGCTGCCCGACTTCGACAACACGAACTGCTTCGTGCTGCTCGGCCACAACCCCCGCAAGCATTCGTGGACCCCCGTCTACAACTGGCTCGAGAACGCACGTGCCCGGGGCGCCACGAGCATCGTCGTCGACCCCCGCGTCTCCGAGCAGGCCGAGAAGGCGACGATCCATCTCCAGATCAAGGCCGGGACCGACGCCGCCCTCCTGCTCGGCTGGGTCAAGGTCATCATCGACGAGAAGCTCTACGACGAGAAGTTCGTCGAGGAGTGGTGTGTCGGCTTCGACGACCTGAAGCGCCGAGCCGATGAGTATCCGCTCGAGCGGGTCGCCGAGATCTGCGGGGTCGACGCCGAGCTGATCGCCCGCGCCGCCCGGCTCTACGCCGAGGCCGACGGCGCCGCGATCCCGTGGACACCGATCACCGACATGCAGATCGACTCGACGTCGAGCATCCGGCTCCAGTGCATCCTGCGGGCGATCACCGGCAACCTCGACGCCGTCGGCGGGGAACGGTTCTTCGGGCTCAACCCCGGCTACCGCACCGAGGCCGAGCTCCAGCTGCACGACGAGATCAGCCCCGAGCAGCGGGCCAAGCAGATGGGCTACGCCACGCACCCGGCCTACACCTACCGCACGGCCGAGATGCTGCGTCCACACATGAAGCGGGTGTGGGGCCACGAGTGGATCGACATGGTGATGGGCTGCCACATGGCCAACCCGTCGGAGATGTTCCGGGCCATGGCCGACGGCGACCCGTACCCGATCAAGGCCTTCTTCACGCTCGGCAACAACTCGTTGCTCAGCTACCCGAACCAGCACCAGATCCTGCGGGCGATGCTCAACCAGGACCTGATCGTGGCCCATGAGATCTTCATGACCCCGACGGCGATGCTCGCCGACTACGTCATGCCGGGTGATGTGTTCAGCGAGCGCAATCACATCGCCGACTCGTGGGCCTGGACCAGCAACCTCACGCTGAACGAGGCGGTGGCCGATGCGCCCGCCGAGTCCAGCTCGACGTTCCGCTTCTGGACCGACCTCGCCCACGCCATGGGGTTCGGTGATCGCTTCCCGTGGCAGTCGCTCGAGGAGGTCATCGACCATCGTCTCGAACCGTCGGGCATGACCTTCGAGGAGTTCCGGGCCGCGAAGTACATGGACGTGCAGCCGCCGAAGTACCGCAAGTACCGCACGACCGGCTTCGCCACGCCGTCGGGCAAGGTCGAGCTGTCATGTTCGATCCTCGAAGAGCTCGGCTTCGATCCGTTGCCGTACCACCGGCCGGCACCGGCGCCGAGCGCCGAGTTCCCGTATCGAGTGTTCTCGGGCGTGCGGGAGGATCCGTTCTTCCAGACCGGCCAGCGCAACATCGGGGTGCTCCGACGCCGGGTGCCCGCGCCGCACTTCTTCGTGCATCCCGACGATGCGGCCCGCGACGGTCTCGTCGAGGGTGGGTGGGCCCGGCTCGAGACCGCCCACGGTGAGGTGCGGATGAAGGTGTCGATCCAGGACTCGATGCGGCCGGGCCACATCCGGGTGCCCCACGGCTGGTGGTACCCCGAGACCCGGGGCCAGACCGATCTGGCCGGCGCGTTCCTCAGCTCCGATGCCGTGCTCACGGTCGACACCGACGACGTCTTGGACTTCGAGCAGGGCATCCCACACTTCAAGGGCTACCCGGGGCGGATCTCGCCCTGTACGGCACCCGAGGGCATGTCGGCGATCACGCTCGGGACCGAGTGATGGCGGCCCGCAGTGAGCTGAGCCATCGCCTGCTCGAGCTGAAGACCGGTGCGATGGGGCGCATGGCCCCGAAGGTGTTGTCCCGCAAGACCGACGGCCTCGATGGTCTCGTGAAGAAACTGATCGCCAAGAGCCCGCCGGCGGCGCCGGACGAGTCACTCGTCGACGAGCTGGCCCATCCTGACGACGTGCCCGAGATCGTCACCCGACCGAGAGGGGAGTGAACCGATGGACGGAGACCTGCTGATCGAAGCCGAGGCGTTCGACGACCACGGCGGTTGGACGCTCGACGCCCAGTTCGTCGCCGAGATGGGTTCGCCGTATCTCCTGGCCCACGGCAACGGGCGACCGGTCGACGATGCGTCGACCACCGTCGAGCTCGCCGAGGCCGGCACGTATTCGGTGTGGGTGCGATCGAAGGACTGGGTGCCGGAGCACCACCCGGGGCGCTTCGCCCTGTCGCTCGCCGGGCATCGGCTCGACCACGAGTGCGGAGCGAACGATCGAGACTGGAGTTGGGAGTCGGTCGGCGCGATCGATCTCGACGCCGGCCCGCTCGAGATCCGCTTGCACGACCTGACCGGGTTCGGTGCGCGCTGCGACGCGATCTACCTGAGTCGATCCGGCGCTGAGCCGGTGGAGGGCGGAGGCCCCGACGCGATGGCGTGGCGTCGCCGCCTGCGTGGCTTGCCGGAGGAGCCCGAGCTCCAGGATCCGTTCGACCTCGTCGTGGTCGGCGGCGGCGTGACCGGCTCGGTCGGCGCACTCGTCGCCGCCCGGCTGGGCCTCCGGGTGGCCGTCGTGCAGAACCGGCCGGTGCTCGGCGGCAACGCAAGCGTCGAGATCGGCATCGGACCGCGCGGCGAGAAGGGCTCGGTCGTCGCCGAGGCGATCGCCCGCAACCCCGAGGGCGAGCTCCAGGTCGGGCCACTGCTGGAGGCCGACCCGAACGCCACCCTGTTCCTCCATCAACAGGTGTTCGACCTCACGATGGACGGTGATGCGATCGCCTCGATCGACGCACGCCACGCCGTGACCGGACGGGAGATCCGCATCCCCGCGGGCCAGTTCATCGACTGCACCGGCACGGCGATCCTCGGCATCCTCGCCGGAGTCCCGACCATGTGGGGCATCGAGGGCGCTGATGAGTACGGCGAGAGTCACGCCCCACCCGAACGGCTCGACCAGCACCACGGCAACACGATCTTCTTCCGGACCCGCCTTGCCGATGAACCCGTCGAGTTCCCCGAGGTTCCCTGGGCGATGGAGGTGGCGAAGGACTTCGCCGACCTCGGCGGCCAGGCCGTCGAACCTGGCAAGGACAACGGCGACGGTCCGGTGATCGAGGCGTTCCGCCCCGCTGAGGACGACCCGTTCACCAACCTCACCCGCCGGCTCACGCACTACTGGGAGTACGGCCAGTGGAACGACCCGTACACCGAGGCCGAACACATCCGGGACCATCTGCTGCGGGCGATCTACGGGACGATGCGGAACGTCAAGACCGCGGAGCCCGAGGCGTGGGCGAACCTCGAGTTCGAATGGGTCTCACACGTGCCGGGGCAGGGCGAGTTCCGGCGCTACATCGGTGATCACGTGCTGACCGAGAACGACATCCGGGACCACGTGGCGTTCCCCGATGCCGTGGTCCAGAACTCGGGTGCGTTCTGCCTGCACCATCCGATCGACCCGACGTATGACTTCCGGCTGAAGGACTGGACGTGGGACACCCGGGACGAGGAGCCGTTCGACATCCCGTTCCGCTGTCTCTACTCGGCGCACGTCGAGAACCTGATGATGGCGGGCAAGCACATCAGCGTGACCCACGTGGCCGGCTCGGTCTGCAAGTTCATGGGTAACGGCGCACAACACGCCATCGCCACGGCTGCGGCGGCCTCGGTCGCGCAGAGGCACGGAGCGACACCACGTCAGGTGCACGACCATCACCTCGTCGAGCTGCAGGAACTGGTCGCCGAGGTGCGCGGCGCGGATTGATGGGTCGCCAGAACCGTCCGCGGACAGGTCGGGTGGCTGTTGGTGGCCGATCCTCGCGGGCCGTGATGTGGCGGGCCGGCGGCGCATGGCCGAAGCCGGTGACCTGGTGCGGGACTCGGCTCGTCTCCACCCCGGTGGTGCGCCGCTGAGTGTCACACGTCGTGCGTAGATTGGCGGCGTCGCCTCGGCCGTGCCGGGGTGGTGGTGCTCGATGGCCTCACCGGTTTCGCCTGGCTGTCCTCCCAGTCCTGTTGCCCCGTGATGCGGGGTTGTTCTGTGTGAGGCATCGCCATGTCCGTCGCTTCCTGCGTCCCATCGCCGCTCCCATCCTCGTCCTCGTCGGTCGGCGAGGAGCTGATCTCGTTGGGTTGGGAGATCAGCCGCAGTCAGCGGCGACTCGTGCAGTTGGCGGCGAGGTTCGACGAGAGCCTCGAGTGGCAGCGACTCGGCGCGCCCACGGCGGCGAGGTGGATCGCCGACCGTTTGCGTGTGCTGTCGGGCACGGCTCGCGAGTGGATCCGGGTCGGATACGCGTTGCGGGACCTCCCGGCGATCGATGCGGCATGGGCGTCGGGTGACCTGTCGTTCGCGAAGGTCCGGATCCTGACCCGGTGGGCCGACCCGGAGCGTGAGGTCGACCTGGTGCATCTGGCTCGGGAACGGTCGGCCGACCGGTTGACCGTTGCGATCGCCCGGTTCCTGGCTGAGGGCGGGGAGAGCGATGACGAACGGGACGCCCGGCTGCACGAGGCCCGGTCGTTCTCGTCGTGGACCGACGGTGATGGGATGACCGTGATCCGGGTGGTCTTGCCGCCGTCGGTCGCCAAACCGATGGTGGCGGCGGTGGATGAGCTCGTCCGCAAGATCGCGGACACGCCTCGGGACGAGGACCTGTCCGCGGACAGCACGGTTCGATCCGAGGACACCGATCAGGCTGGACACACGAGGAGCGAGTCGGACGGAGATGATCCGACGGGCGCACGTGCCTCGGATCTGTCCGCGGACAGGTCCGCGCGGGCCGCTGGGACGCGACCGTCGGCGACCGAGGCGGAGCGGCGTGGCCTGTCCGCACGGTTGCGGGAGCTCCGTTCACGTTGGCAACCAACCGACCCAGACGGCGACTGGGTCATCCCCTCACTCGCCCAACAACGCGCCGACGCGTTCGTCGTGCTCTTCACCAGCCTCGGGGTGGAGCTCACCACCGAGGTCGTGATCCACGTCCGTGGCGACGGCACGACGTTCGATGACGGGACACCGACGACGAGCAACGCGGTGCTCCGCCAACTCGACCACTCGTTCATCCGGCTGTTGCTGCACGACACCGAACGACGACCCATCGACGCCTCGAGCAGGCGACGCCACCCCACCACCCGCCAGAAACGCGTCGTCCTCGAACGACACGGCGGCGAATGCATCGACTGCCAGAGCCCCGACCTCCTCGAGTACGACCACAACCCGGCCTACGAACACACCGGCCGCACCATCACCACCGAACTCGAACCCCGCTGCGCACCCTGCCACCGAGCCCGACACAGGAACGACGGTGCCGCACGGACCCGCGCCGAGGCCCGGCGCAGGTCCGGGGTCCTCACTCGCCCGTGATGTAGCGGTCGTAGTACTCGGCGAAGCCGGCGCCCTGGAACTCGATCGCCTCGAGGGAGATCGGGGCCTCCGGCGCCAGGACCTCGAAGGCGTGGTAGCCGCCGTCGAACAGTCGGAACATCGTGGGCACACCGGCGGCCTCGAGCTGTTCGACGTAGCGAATGGTCTCGTCCCGGAACGGCTCGACGGAGCCGACCCAGGTGATCGTCGGTGGGAGACCGGCCAGGTCCTCCCGCAGTGCGGGGGAGGCGTACTCCGGCACATCACCGTCGAGGTGGCCGAGGTAGTTGTCCCAGGCGAGCGCATTCGTGCGACGGTCCCAGATGGCGGTGCCGTCGAGCTCGGCCGACGGGGTGACCATGCGGTGGTCGAGCATCGGATACACGGGCATCTGGAACGCCACGTCGATGATGTCGGCGTCGACGACGCGATGGGTCAACGCGGCGGCGAGCCCGCCGCCGCCGCTGTGGCCGGCGATCACGTAGCGGTCGTCACGGAGGTCGAGTTCGCCGGCATGGGCCCGCAGATGTCGGATCGTGTCGACGCAGTCGTCGAGCCCCGAGGGGAACGGATGTCCGGCGAGCGACAGTCGGTAGGCGGGGGCGGCGATGGCGACGTCGCGTCGACGCAGCAGGTCCTCGAAGAACGGATGGGCCTGCTCGGGCACGCCCACCTGGTAGCCGCCGCCGTGGCAGTAGAGCATCACCGGCAACGGGCCCGTGGTGTTCTCCGGGCGATAGATCCGGACACGGATCCGGTGGCCCGGCGTGGTCGTGCTCGGCACGTGGATCTCGTCGTTGACGAACCCGTCGAGCTGGTTGCCGATCATGGGCCGCATGGCGAACCGGTGCATCAGGCGGAGGCCCCAGCGTCGTCGGGCGATCCAGGTGACCGCACGGCCCTGGCGGGCAGACAATCGGAGGTCGTCGTGGTAGTCGCTGGTCGTCACCTTCGTCATGGCCTCGGTCTCCGTGGGGTTCGGGGTCGGTGGATGAGCGAAACGTATGGAAGGTCGGACCCTCGGCGACTGCCGATCACCGCCAGATCGTTCGCGATCACCGCCGCGTCGAGATGGCGGTGATCGCCAAGCATCTGGCGGTGATCGCAAGTCGATCGTCTCGGCGTCGCGAGTAGGTTCGAGCCGACGTTCGCGACGAGGAGTGCGCAGCGATGCCGACCCGCTACGCACTCGAGCCCGGCACGAGGGCGCTGCTCGTCGACGTCGGCACGAACCCGTCGAGCGTGCTCCGGCGAGCCGGGCTTCGGCTCGATCTCCTCGCCGGCGGGCCGGTGTGGCTCACCCAGGACGACTTCTTCTCGTTGTGGCGGCGGTCGAGGCCGAGGTCGGCCATCCGAACCTCCCGCTGCTCATCGAGGAGGCGCTCTCGCCGGAGCTCTTCGCTCCGTCGCTGTTCGCGGCATCGATGAGCCGCGATCTCAACACCGCCGCCCGCCGGATCGCCACGTACAAGAAACTCGTCAGCCCACTGCGCCTGCGGGTCGACGTCTCGCACGATCAGACCACGATCTCGACCGAGTGGCCGGCGGCGGCCGACCCGCCTCCCTCACTCGTGCTGACCGAGACCCTCTTCTGGGTGGCACTGGCGCGCCTCGGCACCCGCTCGCGGATCGAGCCGGTGCGAGTCACCACCTGGTCGGCCCCCGACGATGCGGCTGCGTACCGGGACTTCCTCGGTGTCGAGCTCGAGGAGAGGCCCGAGCCGGCCGTCACCTTCCGGGCCGTGGATGCGGCTCGGCCGTTCCTGACGGCGAACGACGCCGTCTGGGAGACCTTCGAGCCGCAGCTGCGTCGCCGTCTCGCCGATCTCGACGCCGACGCACCGGTCGGGGAGCGGGTGGCCGCGGTGCTGCTCGAGCTGTTGCCGGCGGGTCGGACCACGGTGGCCGAGGTGGCGACCGAACTGGCCGTGAGTGCCCGAACGCTCCACCGTCAGCTGCACTCCGAGGGCGCCAGCTTCCAACACATCCTGAACGTGACCCGCGAGCGACTCGCCCGGCACTACCTGGGCGATCCGGCGCGATCGGCGGCGGAGATCGCCTTCCTCCTCGGCTACGGCGACACGAGCTCGTTCTACCGGGCCTTCCAGAGCTGGACCGGCCAGACGCCGGAACAGGCCAGGGCGACCCTCGCCACGGCCTGATCCCGGCGTCGCCCGATGATCGGCGTGGCGCCCGCGCACTAGGGTCCCGCCGATGGGGCATGACCACGATCACGATCACGACCACGCCCACTCGTTGCTCCCGCCCGAACCGGCGTTGCGGGTCCGTGCGATCGAGACCCTGCTCGTCGAGAAGGGCCTCGTCGACCGCGGTGCGATCGACGAGATCATCGATCAGTTCTCCAACCGGATCGGGCCACAGAACGGGGCTCGGGTCGTCGCCCGGGCGTGGACCGACCCCGCGTACCGGCAGCGACTGCTCGACGACGCGACGGCGGCGATCCTCGAGCTCGGCTTCTCGGGGCTGCAGGGTGAACACATGGTCGCCGTCGAGAACACCGACACCCGCCACAACGTCGTCGTGTGCACGCTCTGCTCGTGTTACCCCTGGCCCGTGCTCGGCGTCCCGCCGGTCTGGTACAAGTCGTCGGAGTACCGGGCCCGGGTCGTCCGTGACCCGCGGGGCGTGCTGGCCGAGTTCGACCTGACCCTCACCGACGACGTCGAGGTCCGGGTCTGGGACTCGACCTCGGAGGTTCGCTACCTCGTCATTCCCCGACGCCCGGCCGACACCGACGGCATGACGGAAGACGAGCTCGCCGACCTCGTGACCCGCGACTCGATGATCGGCACGGGGCTCGCGTCGTCACCGGCGGATGCCTGATGGACGGTGTGCACGACCTCGGTGGGATGGAGGGCTTCGGCCCGCTGCCGATCGACGCCGATGAGCCGCCCTTCCACCACGACTGGGAAGGGCGTGTGTTCGCCATGCGCATCCTCACCGGGTTCTGGGGAGCCTGGAACACCGACAGTGGCCGTCATTCCGTCGAGTGCCTGCCGCCGACCGACTACCTCTCGATGACGTACTTCGAGAAGTGGCTCGCCTCGCTCGTGAACCTGAGCGTCGCCGGTGGACTCATCACCCGGGACGAGGTCGTCGCCGGACGACCCGAGCCCGGAAGTGCGCCGATCGTCGGGGCCGCCGATGCCGCCGTCGTCCGCAAGGTCTGGCCGAACGGCGCGCCGACGGCGCGCCCGCTCGATGCACCACCTCGCTTCGCCGTCGGTGACGCCGTACGCACGGCGACACACATGACGGGTGGCCACACCCGCCTGCCGCGCTACGCCCGGGGGCGGGTCGGCGAGATCGTCGACCGTCACGGCGCCCATGTCTTTCCCGACCGGCATGCCGCCGGGGCGGGGGAGGACCCGCGTCATCTCTACACCGTGCGCTTCACGGCTCGAGAGCTGTGGGGCGACGACGCCCGAGCTGGCGACACCGTGTGCCTCGATCTCTGGGAGCCGTATCTTGCGTCCGCCGACTGACCCCGAGCAGCCCTTCACCGAGCCGTGGCATGCCGAACTCTTCGCCACGACCCATGCACTCGCCCGGGCCGGGGCGTTCACCTGGGCCGACTGGACCGAGACCTTCGTCGAGGCACTCGCCGACGACGCGGCCGCGGGCGGCGCGACCGACGGCTCGACCTACTACGAGGTCTGGCTCGGCGCCCTGGAGCGCTTCCTCGTCGCACGCGGGCTCGCCGGGTCGGCCGCCCTCGACGAGCTGAAGCAGGCGTGGACCGACGCCTATCTCACGACCCCACACGGCGCCCCCGTCGAACTCGACGCGGGACGAGTCACCGGCGCCATCTCCTGACGAGTGAGGCCGTGGCGAGGGCGCGTGAGGACGCTCAGTTGACGAGCGCGGCGGCTCGGCGGAGTGCGCCGAGCCCTTCGTCGATCTCCTCGGCCGTCACGTTCAACATCGGTGCCATGCGGATCACGTTGTTGTAGAGCCCGCCCTTGCCGATCAGGAGCCCCTGGTCCTTCGCCGCCTGGTGGATCTGGACGGTGCGGGCGACGGAGGGTTCGGTCGATCCCGGTTCCACCACCTCGAAGGCCTGCATGAGGCCACGCCCCCGCACCTCGGCGATCCACGGGTGGTCGGCGGCGAGTTGGTCGAGCCCGGCGCGGAAACGGTTGCCCATCTCGAGCGCGTTGCCCTGCAGGTCGTTGTCGAGTACGTGGTCGATCGTCGCGAGACCACCGGCGGCCGACAGCGGGTTGCCGCCGAAGGTCGAGAAGTTGAGCACGTCGATCGTGTCGAAGATCTCCGCTCGGGCGACGATGCCGGCGAGGGTGATGCCGTTGCCGACACCCTTCGCGAAGGTCAGCATGTCGGGCACGATCCCGTGGGCCTGGTAGCCCCAGAAGTGGTCGCCGGTCCGGCCCCAGCCGGTCTGCACCTCGTCGGAGATGTAGAGGATCCCGCGGTTGTCGAGCTCCTTCTTCATGGAGCCGAAGAAGCCGTCGGGTGGCGTCGCGAAGCCGCCGACACCCTGGATCGGCTCGGCGATCAGACCCGCGATGTCACCGGCGCTCGTCATGTCGATCAGCTGGGTGAGGTCGGCGAGGCAGGCGTTGGTGTAGTCGTCGCCGGTGAGATGTGGATAGGGGCTCCGCAGTGAGTACGGGCCCTGGACGAAGGTGACCTGGAGCCCCGACAGGCTCGTCGACGACCACGAGCTGTGCGAGGTGATCGCCTGGGTCGTGAAGCTGCGGCCGTGGTAGCTGTTGCGCATGGCCAGCATCTGGTTCGACTTGCGGTAGCTCGTGGCCAGGAGCACGGCGGTGTCGTTGGCCTCGGTGCCCGAGGGCGTCATGAAGACCCGGGCGTCGGGGATGCCGGACAGCGCCGCGATCTTCTCGGCGAGGGCGATCATCGGCTCCGACAGGTAGAGGCTCGAGGTGTGCATGACCTTGCCCGCCTGGGCCCGGACCGCTGCGGTCACGTCGGGGTTGTTGTGCCCGATCATGGTGGTCAGCACGCCACCGAAGAAGTCGAGGTATCGGTTGCCCTCGGCGTCGAAGACGTAGCTGCCCTCACCGTGGTCGATCTGGATCGGATCCTCGTAGTACGGGTTCAGGAACGACGGGAGTGCGGCGCGATAGCGCTGGAGCAGATCGTGGGTCGACATGTTGGACCTTTCGGGAGTCACCGGGACGACGGCTCGGCGGGATCGGATGGGAGGATGCAGCGGGGGCGGACCTGCACGGTCGTCCGACCGTCGCCGGTCCCGGTCAGTGGTAGGGCAGGTACTGGTCGGTCTCGAACGCCGTGAGTTCGTCACCGTCGAGGTCGCCGCCGCTGGCGGCGAATCGCTCGGCCTCGTGTCGTTTGTTGGCGACGAAGTTGTCGACGAGCAGCTCGCCGAGTGCCGCCCGGAGGGCGGTGTCGGCCTCGAGGTGGTCGAGCGCCTCGTCCAGCGAGTCGGCCGACCGGGCGACACCGTCGCCGCCGTCCTCGAAGCCGTCCGCGGTGTACTCGGGGCCGAGCTCGTAGGCGCCCTCGACACCGAGCAGAGCCGCCCGGAGGAGCGCGGCGACGGCGGTGTGGATGTTGACCGCACCGTCGGCCATGCGGTGCTCGATCCGCATGGCGGCGGGGTCGCTCGTCGCCGGGATCCGGCTCGTCACGTTCCGATGATCGATGCCCCAGTTCGCCCAACACCCGGCGAGGCTGCCCGGCTGCAGACGTCGATAGGCGTTGACCGTCGGCGCCAGGATGGCGGTCAGTGCCTGATGGTGCTCGATGAGGCCGGCGACCCCCTGGCGCAGCAGATCGCTGATGCCGTCCGGGTCGTCGCCGTCGGCGAAGGCGGGGTGGCCGTCGGCGTCGAGCACGCTGAAGTTCACGTGCAGTCCCGAGCCCGAGACCGCCGGGAAGGGCTTGCCGAGGAACGTGAAGTCCTGCCCTCGCATGACGGCGACCTCACGGACGAGTGTCCGGAACAGGAAGGCGTTGTCGGCCGCCTTCATGGCGTCGTCGTAGCGGAGTGTGAACTCGAACTGCGACTCGTCGAACTCGACGTTCGCCGACTCGATGACGAAGCCACAGCCATCGGCGGCGCGGAGGACTTCGTCGAAGAAGCCGGTGGGTTCGCCGAGCGGCCCGGTGCCGTAGACCATCGAGCGGGGGTTCGAGGCACGGTCCCACGTCCCGTCGGGACGCTGCTCGAGCAGGTACCCCTCCAGCTCGATGCCGGCCTTCACCGTGTAGCCCAGCGCCTCCCAGGCGTCGAGCGCCCGCTGGAGCGCGACCCGGGCCGACACCTCGTACGGCTCCCCGTCGAGGGCGAGGTCGGCGACGCAGACCCCCGTGCGATCGTCCTCCCAGGACGGACGCAGCGTCGTCGGGTCGATCGTGCCGTGCACGTCCTTCAGCCCCTCGAGCATCGCGGCGCCCGGGGCGGGGATCAGATCGCGATCGTGGGCCATGGCGAACGTCGTCACGCAGAAGCCCGAGCCGTGATGGGCGAGGCTCGGCGGGACGTACTTGCCCCGCGCCAGGCCGAGATGGTCCGGCCACAACATGCGGATCCGGGAGAACTGCGAGAAGTCGTGCATGGTGGTCACGCGAGGTCCGATCGAAGGGTTCCGGTGTCGACGACGATCTCGCCGTCGAGCGCAACCGTGCAGTTGCGCATGGGCAGGTCGAAGTGGCCGCGGCAGAACCGGCCCGCCACCTCGTTGGCGCCGGTGGAGAACACGACGTTGCCGGCGAAGGCCCGCAGTTCGGTTCCGTTCAGCGCCGACTTGTCCCACATCGCCATCGCCTCCCAGCGGGCGCCGTGGTTCATGCCCCAGCCGATGTGGCTGATGGCGTAGGCCTCCGGCTCGTCGAAGGCGGCGAGGTACGACCGCATCAGCTCGGCGTCGTGGCCGTCGCCGGCGATGTCGGTGACGTAGTCGTTCTCGAGGGTCAACGTGATCGGGTCACGCAGGTACTCCTTGAAGGTGAGGTTCACGTCGCCCGGAGCGAGCACGACGGTGCCGTTCACCCGGTTGGCCGCCGGGAAGGCGAGCACGAGCCCGCCGGGCCAGTGGGCGATCGATCCGGGCTCGGTGCACCAGCCGTGTGACCCGGCACGGAAGGCGTCGGTGAGGTCGACCGTGAGGTCGGTGCCGGCGGCGGAGGTGATCGTCATCTCGGCGGCGTCGGTGAGCATCGAGACACCTCGTGCCACTCGTTCCTCGAGCGACGGGTCGTGGGCCCATCGCTCGGCGTTCTCGGGGTGTTCGGCCGAGATCATCAGGACCCGGGCGCCGCCCTCGAGGATCTCGCCCAACTCGGGGGCGTGGAGCAGTCCTTCGGTCGTGCAGTCGACGACGAAGTCGGCGGTCGCGCAGGCGGCCACCGCCGATCGGTGTCCGGCGAGCGCAAGGGACGCACCCGTGGATCGGATGGGCAGCGGTCCCGGATTGGCCGGCGTCGGCATGCGGACGTCGGCGACGGCAGCGCCGCTCATCTCGAGCGCGAGACGGGCCGTCTCGACGATCTCCGGGCTGCTCGACGCCTCGTGGAGCAGGACCGCGACCTCGCCCGGGCGAAGCGCACACGCGGCGAACTGCTCGGCATATCGCCGGACCCACCGCCACTCGGTGTCGGTCGCCATCGTCAAGCCTCCACGGCAGCACGGTCACGCAACATCGGGCGACACGGTAGGCGCGTTCGCCGGGTCGCGGGAAGGAACCCGGCCCGGCACGCGGTCTCGATCAGGCGCCGTCCTCGGCTGCCGCCTTCCAGCGTTCCCGCAGCTCGGGCTTGACGACCTTGCCCACGGGGTTCCGGGGGAGGGCGTCGATGAGTTCGAGGCGTTCGGGCAGCTTGTAGCTCGCGATCTCCCGGCCCCGGAGGTGCTCGATCAGTCCGTCGAGCGTCGGCGGCTCCTCGCCGGGTGTCGCCACGGCGAACACCCCGACCTTCTCGCCGAGGATCCGATCGGGCGTGCCGACCACGGCACAGTCGGCCACGGCGGGGTGATCGGCGATCATCGCTTCGAGTTCGGCGGCGCTGATGTTCATGCCGCCCCGCACGATGATGTCCTTCGCCCGGTCGATGAAGCGCATGAGGCGCGGCTCGGCGGTGTCGGCGACGTAGGAGAAGAGGTCGCCGGTGCGGTACCAGCCGTCGTCGTCGAACACACCGGGGTCGGCGTCGCCGATGTAGCCGTCGAACACCGTCGGCCCCCGGAACCGCAACTCGCCGACGACATCGGGGTCCTCGATCTCGACACCGGAGTCGAGATCGACGAGGCGGACACCGACACCCTCACGATCGGGAACGGGGAAGAAGCGGGCTCGCTGGGCGGGGTCGGGAACCACCGCCTTCGTGGAGAGCAACGCGGCGCCTTCGTTGGAGCCGAAGACGTTGACGATCTCGATGCCGCGGGCCTGCCATCCCTCGACCATCCACGGGTCGAGTGGTGCCGAACCCGACGAGATGGCCCGCAGGTTCGACAGGTCGAGGCTGTCGAGCAACGCTTCGTTGCCGAGCAACATGTTGAGCGCCGCCGGGGGCACCACGGTGTAGGTGATGCGCTCGGCCTGGAGCTGGCCGAGGAACACCTGGAGGTCGAGCGGGTGATGCAGGGCGAGGAACGCACCGGCTTCGACCCACGGCACGAGCATCCCGCCGATGCCCGCCATGTTCACCACCGGGAACGGGCACAGGATCCGGTCGTGTTCGGTGATCCCGAGCTCGCTGACCTGGAACGACGACGACGTCATCCACTGGGCGTGGGTGCGGGGCACACCCTTCGGGGTGCCGGTGGTGCCGGAGGTCCAACAGACCGTCGCCCGACCGGTTCCGGGCACGGCCCGGGGTTCGATCGAGCCGCCCGTCGCCGTGGACGGTCCGACCACCGACACGCCACCCAGGACCGCGGTGGCCTCGGCGACCTGATCGGCGCGATCGGGGCGATCGGTCGTCACGAACACGTCGAACCCGGCGGTGTCGACGCCGTGGCGCAGCTCGTGCTGGCGGTGCTGGACGGGGAACGGCACGGCGACGGCACCCAGTCGGAAGCACGCGAGCAGCGTGATCGGGAGCTCCACCACGTTGGCCAACTGGATCCCGACCGGCGTGCCGGTGCCGACGCCCCGTCCCGCGAGGTCGGCCGCGGCGGCATCGATCCGGGCATCGAGCTCGGCCCAGGTCAGCCGTTGTGGTTCGCCGCCGTCGATGTCGGACCGGTTCGGTGCGTCGGCGAGTGCCGGCGCATCCGGGTGGGCGGCGACGGCGCGCCGGGTGAGATCGTCGATCGACTGGGGGCTCATGGCTCCTGCTTCCGGTTGTCTGGTCAGATCAGGTGAACGGGACGATGTCCTCCAGCGGCGCCCACGTCGAATGGGTGCCACTCGAGATGCGCTCGGGAAGACGGATCCGGGCGACGGGGCTCGAGGTCGGGTCGGCGGCATCGAGCACGACGCACTCGGACACGTCGTTCACCATGTCGGAGGTGAACGTCACGAGGTAGCCGTCGTCCTCGGCGGTCGAACCGGCCCGTGGCGCCATGACCGTCTCGGAGACGAAGGTGCCCGGATCGAACTCGACGAGCTCCTCGGTGCCGGCCTCGACGTCGCGCTTCACGAGTGCGTCGAAAGCGAACAGGCCGTGGGTGCAGCGGGCCTCGTAGGAGTACCGGTGGCGTCGCCCGGCGTGGCGGCCGTTGATCATGGGGAACTCGAGGCACCGGTCGGACAGCGATTCCTCCCGGCACTCGCCGGTGGTCAGGTCGAACCGCCAACGATGCGGGCGGGCCTGCAGCACGTTCATGTCGAGGGTCTCGAAGCCCTTGTGGTGGCCGGGCGCACGGTCGACACCGCGGGCGGTCGGGTTGTGCTGGAAGAACCCGTCGAGCACGACCTCGTCGCCGTCCTCGTAGGCGTTGGTCCAGTGGAGGACGAAGGTCGGGTCGGCCTCGAACCAGCGGATGTCGTCGGTGGTGCCGTGGCGGGGGATGAGCGCGAAGCGGCTCGGGAGGTCACGGTTGAACGTGTTCGAGTACCAGCCGTCGGCCAGGGCCCGCGGGTCCCAGTAGAGGGGGAGGTCGTTCAGGATCGTCCAGTTCTCGGTGAACGCCATGTCGTGGGGGAGGCGTGGGCCGGGCAGGGGGATGTCGACATAGGTGACGAGCTCGCCGTCACGGTCGACCACGCCGTAGTGCATGAACGGGGCGTCGGCGGAGTAGTTGAAGAACAGGAGCTCACCGGTGTGCTCGTCGAGCTTCGGATGCGCCGACACGCCTTCGGTCGGGAAGCCACGGCCCCACTCGGGCCGGACCCCGTCGCCGGTCCAGTCGGTGCGGCCCACCGTCTCGAGCGTGCGCGGGTCGAGATCCCACAACTCGCCGCACTGGTAGAAGCTGGCGAGCGCCCGGCCGCGGTGCACGATCACGTCGGTGCTGCCGTTGTCCTTCATCATCGTGCGGGCGCCGGCGCCCGACTCGGCGATGGCGTTCGAGGGGTGCTCGGTGATGCCCGCCCAGAGGCTCTGGGCCGCCTCCTGCTCGGCGAGGAAGCCGTCGGTCCGCACGAACCGGCTCGTGTAGCGGGCCTCGCCCGCCTCGAAGCTCATGCCGTGCATCAACGAGTCGCCGTCGAACGGGTGATAGCGCTTGATCGGTTCGAACAGCGCCGTCTCGGTGTTGCGGAGGTAGACGCCGTTGAGATCGTCGGGGATCTCGCCCTCGACCACGTCGAGATCCCAGGCGTCGTACTCGGTCACCTGGGGGCGCCAGACGCCCGTCCGGTACGGATGATCGTCGTCGGGTGGGAGGGCGGCGTCGACCGTGTTGTGGATCTGGACCTGCATCGCTGCCTCCGGGGTTCGAGTCGTGCGCCGACGGGTTTGCGAGTGCTACTCTACAAACATGAACGTGGCGCTGTCGACGACCGCTGCGGGCGGGCTGCCGTCCGGCGAGGTCGACGCCCGCGTCTCGGTCGACGAGTTCCTCGGATCGGCCCGCACGGGCACCGCCCGGACCGAACGCAGCCGCCGCACCCGGGCCGCACTCGTGGCGGCGGTGCGCGACGAGTTGCGGCTCCACGGCACCTTCACCGCCGACGCCGTCGCCGATCGGGCCGGCTGCTCGGTCGCCACCTTCTACGGGCACTTCGCCACCAAGGACGACGCACTCGCCTCGGCGTTCGAGCTCGTCCTCATCGACCTCGCCGACACCGTCGACGCCACCCTGACGCTCGACCTCGGTGCCGGTGTCGCCCTCGAACCGGCCGTGGCGGGCTGGATCGACCGACAGGTCGCGTTCTTCCGTGACGAGAGCCTCGTGTTCCGTGCCGCCCTCGCCCGGCTGCCGTTCCACCGCGGGATCCGCCACGCCTACCGCGAGGCCGAGCGGGTCGCCATGGGGCATCTCGAGACCGTCGTCGCCGCCGGGCAGGCGGCGGGCGTGATCCGGCCGGGATCCGCCCGACCGCTGGCCGAAGCCTTCCTCGTGCTCTCCCAGGGACTGAACAACCCCCACGCGCTCCGGCCCGACGCCGACGAGCTCCGAGGCCACCTCCAGCGGGCGCTCGTCGCCGCGCTCGCACCCGGCCCCACCGATCGACCAGAACCCGACCAACCCCGACACGTGAAGGACCCCACGTCATGAGTGCCAATGCCGTCCACATCCTCGGCGGTCATCAGACCGACTTCGCCGACAACCTCGCCAAGTCGGGCGGGTCGGTCGAGACGCTCGTCGACGCCGCCGTGCAGGCGGCCGCGCTTGACGCATCGATCGATCTCGGCGACATCGAATCGATCCACGTCGGCAACGCCTTCGGGCAGCTCTACACCGGGCAGGGCCACCTCGGTGCCATGCCCGCCACCGTCGTGCCCGAGCTGTGGGGTGTGCCGGCCATGCGACACGAGGCCGCCTGCGCCTCGTCGTCGATGGCGACGCTGTCGGCGATGGCCGAGATCGAGAGCGGTCGGTACGACTGTGTGCTCGTGCTCGGAGTCGAGCAGGAGAAGACCATGCCGGGCGCCGAGGCCGCCGCCGTGCAGGAGGCCGCCGCCTGGGTCGGGCGGGACACCGAGGGAGTCACCTTCATCTGGCCCGAGACGTTCGATCGACTCGCCGACGAGTACGACGCCCGCTTCGGGATCGACGACGTGCACCTGCGGGCCATCGGTGAGCTGAACCTCCGCAACGCGAAGGACAACCCCAACGCCCAGACCCGGGCCTGGGAGCTCAGCTCCGACACGTGCAGCGCCGACGATCACGTCAACCCCGTCGTCGCCGGCCGCCTCCGTCGCAACGACGTCACCCAGATCACCGACGGCGCCGCCGCCATCATCCTCGTCTCGGATCGGTGGTTGGCCGAACGCGGCCGCACGGCCCGCTCGACCATCGCGGGCTGGGGTCACCGCACCGTCGGGCTCGGCCTGCAATCGAAGATCGACCGCTACCGGGACGAGACCTACGTCATGCCCCACGTCCGCTCGGCGATCACCGACGCCTTCGAGCGGGCCGGCGTCGCCGACGTCGACGGCATCGACGCGATCGAGACCCACGACTGCATGACACCGTCGGAGTACCTCGCCATCGACCACTTCGGCATCACCGCCCCGGGGGAGAGCTGGAAGGCCGTCGAGGACGGCTCGCTGGAACGCGACGGTCGGATCCCGATGAACCCGAGTGGCGGGCTCATCGGCGGCGGTCACCCCGTCGGTGCCACCGGTGCCCGCATGCTGCTCGACGCCACGAAGCAGGTGTCGGGAACCGCCGGCGACTACCAGGTCGACGGAGCCCGCCGTGCGGCGACGCTGAACATCGGCGGATCGATGGCCACGACGGCCTGTTTCGTCGTGGAGTCGGCCTGAGGTCGACGTCGTGACCGGGGTCGTGCTGTTCGACGCCGTGCGCTCGCCGCGCACGAAGGGCCGTCCGGGTGGAGCGCTGTCCTCCCTGCTGCCCCACGAACTCGTCGGGCAACTCGTCGAGGCGCTGCGTGCACGCACCTCGGACGAGGCGCTCGACGCCGTGGACGCGTTCCATCTCAGCTGCGTCGGCCAGATCGGGGCGCAGGGCGGCAACCTCGCACTCGTCTCGAAACTCGAGGCCGGCCTGCCCGACACGTGCGCCACCCGCACGATCAACAACTACTGCGTCGGCGGGATCACCGCCCTCGCCTCGGCCGTCGGGTCGGTGGCGGCGGGCCAGCACGAACTCGTGCTCGCCGGTGGTGTCGAGATGATGTCCCGGGTCGCCTTCCTCGCCGACGAGGCCAGCCTCTACACCGACCCCGCCGTGGCCGAGACGTTCCGGTGGGCGCCCGTCGGTGTCGCCGCCGACCACCTCGCCGTGCGGGAGGGCATCGGACGGGACGAACTGGATGCCCTCGCACTCGAATCTCACCGCCGCGCCGCCGCGGCATGGGACGACGGCCACTACGCACGCCAGGTCGTCCCGATCCGCACCGCGGACGGCGACGTCGTCGATCGGGACGAGACGATCCAACGCGGTTTCAGCCCCGAGAAGCTCGCCGGGCTCGATCCGGTTTTCGAGGCGATGGGTCGGGCCCAGTACGACCGTGTCGTCGCCGGCGATGACGAGCCGGTCGACCACCGCCACACGATCGCCCACTGCCCACCGATCGCCGATGGTGCGGCGCTGCTCCTCGTCGGCACCGCCGACGCCGGTGCGCGACTCGGCCTGACCCCGCTCGCCCGGATCGATGCCGTGACCGAAGCGGGCGGCGACGCCGTCACACAGCTCGACGCCGGCGATCGGGCGATGACCCGGGCACTGGCCCGGACCGGCACATCGCTCGGCGACATGGACCTCATCGAGTACATGGAGTCGTTCGCCGCCGTGCCGGCCCGATTCCATCGGACCCACGACGTCGACGCCGCCCGGGTCAACCCGAACGGCGGGCACCTCGCGATGGGCCATCCCATGGGCGCCACCGGGGCGATCCTCACCACCGCACTCGCCCACGAACTCGCACGCACCGACGGTCGACGGGGTATCGCCGTGGCCACCGGTGGCTCGGGGACCGGCGCCGCCGTGGTCCTGTCCCGCTGAGGAGTCGCGGCGATCGTCGGCGCCGTCTGCGGCGACGGGCCCGACGCCGCAGCTCAGGCGAGGAAGTCCGCCACGGTCCGCCACACCTCGGGTACCTGGAGGAAGAAGAAGTGGCCGCCCTCGACCATCTCCAGGCGTGCACCCGGGATGGCCTCGGCGAGCGCCCGGACGTTCTCGGGCGGGGCCTGAGCGTCATACCGGCCGCCCAGCACCAGCGTCGGTGCCACGACGGCTCCGAGACGGTCGTGGGTGTCGTGGTCGGCCCGGGCCTCGAGCTGCCAGCGGGCGCCGTCGGCCGCTCGGGGCTCCTCCGCGTTGAGGGGCGGCAGGGCGGACTGGGGGAGGAGGAGATCGAACCAGGGGGCCAGCGTCGGTGGGTCGGTGGTGAGGTCGTTGCGGGTGTCCATGATCGACGCGGTGGCCGCCGCACGCTCGTCACGGGGCTGGTCGGCGTGGCGGAGCAGGTCGTAGGAGGAGCCGCCGGCGCCTCCGGACGAGGTGCACGCCAGCACGAGCCGGTCGACCCGGTCGGGATGCCGGAGCGCGAGGTGTTGGGCGACCATGCCGCCGAAGCTGATGCCGATGACGTGCGCCCGCTCCCAGCCGAGGGTGTCCATCAGGGCGGCCGCGTCGTCGGCGTAGCCCTCCATCGAGTACGGACCGTCGGGCTTGTCGGTCCGGCCGAGACCTCGCTGGTCGAACATGAGCACCTCGTGGTGCTCGGTGAGGGGGTGGCGATCCCGTCGTCGGTTCTGCCGGAGATCCGCGCCGGTGCCGCTCAGCATCACGACCTTCGGGCCCGCCCCGTGGATCTCGAAGCAGACCGACAGGCCCCCGATGTCGACGAAGCCCATCCCGACGACCTCAGCCGGCGTCGCCGGTCTCGGAGCGGATGAGGTCGACCGCCATCTCGAGGTGGGCGATCTGCTCGGCCGCGGTCGAACCCTGGGCCGAGACCCGCACACCGTCGACCCCGGCGGCCGCCGTGGCCCGGATGCGGGCACGGACCATGTCCTCGGTGCCCATCGGGTAGGCGGCGAGGACGAGCTCGTCGGGCACCGCGGCGGCGGCACCGGCCTTGTCGCCGTCGACCCATCGGCGGCGGACCTCGGCGGCGGCGTCGGCCCAACCGGCTCGGGAGAACGCGTCGTTGTAGAAGTTCGTCGTCGCCGAGCCCATTCCTCCGAGGGTGAACGCCATCCGTGGCCGGGCTCGGGCGATCAGGTCGTCGACGTCGTCGGAGACGGTGATCTGGCTGCCGACCTGGATGTCGATGTCGGCGAGGGTCCGCCCCGCGCGCTGCGCCCCGGCCCGGATGTGATCGAGGAAGACGTCGGCGTGTTCGGGGATGAACGAGGTCCCGAGCCACCCGTCCGCGAGTTCGCCGGTGAGTTCGAGCGATCGGGGACCGAGGCTCGCGAGGTAGATCGGCAGATCGGGTTTCGGTGGGATCGAGGTCTTCAGCGGTTTGCCCTCGCCGCCGGGGCGGGGCAGCACGATGTGGTCGCCGTCGTAGACGAGCCGCTCACCCCGCAGCGTCATCCGCACGACGTCGATGTACTCGCGGAGTCGGGCGAGCGGCTTCGCGAACGCCGCGCCGTGGAGGCCCTCCACGACCTGGGGTCCGCTGACCCCGAGGCCGAGTGCGAACCGATCGCCGCTCACCTGGGCGAGCGACATCGCCGTCAGTGCGGTCGCGGCCGGTGTCCGGGCACTGATCTGCATGATCCCCGTGCCGAGGGTGATCCGCTCGGTGACCGCAGCGAGGTAGCCGAGTGACACGACGGCGTCCATGCCCCAGGCCTCGGCCGACCACACGGTGTCGACCCCGAGCCGATCGGCCGCCCTGACGTACTCGACGATGTCGGCCCAGTTCTCCCCGTTGTCATAGGCACTGCCGACCGAGATGGCGATCCTCATCGCCTCTTCCTAGCCGTCGACGTGGGCCGTCGTCGATCGCTGGGCGACGCCGTTCGCCTCAGTCGGCGGACCCGAGCGATCGTGAGCCCTCCGGGGCTTCCGACAGGCGCCGCAGGCCGGCGTGGTGCAGTCGGGCGGCGCCGAAGTAGAGGCTGCGCGAGACGTAGGTGGGGCATTCCCGAGCGAGGGCCTCGGCGCAGTCGCCCTTGAGCGTGCGGGCCTCGACGAGCGCGGCGTCGTCACCCGGAGCGTCCGCCACGAGGTCGAGCACGTGGAGGGCCAGCTGGTGTTGGCCTTCGGCGATCAGTTCGCGTGCGCGTGCCACCACGGTGTCGGCGTCGACCGCGGAGAGCACGGCGAGTGCTGCGGCGTCGGGAGCGGCGGGGTGGAGGTCGGTGACGTTGCGGCTGGTCCACCAGCCGTTCTGCTCCCGGTAGAGGTCTCGCACGACGTAGTCCGGGCTGCCGTAGTCGGCCCGGAGGAACGGATGCTCGGCCCACTCGGCCGGGTAGTCGAGATCGTGCAGGATCTCCACGTCGTTCATGCCCCGATTCATCCGCTCGGTCACTTCGTCGACCAGCCAGCGCAGTGCGTCCGCGGTGGTCACGAGACGGTGGCGGACGGCGGCGGCTCCGGTCACGACGTCGCCGAACTCGGGCACCAGCACCTCGGCCTCCAGCGCCGCCATCGCGTCCAGCGTGTCGATCCATCGCCGGGTGAGCCGGAGGGTGCGCAGCGGTGTGCCGATGTTGGGGAAGCCGCTGATCACCGCCGGTCCGCCCCAGAGGATCCGTTGCTCGGGCAACCAGACCGAGACGGCATCGTCGGTCTCACTCGGCGACCACCGCACGACCACCGGCCGATCGGGATCGTCGAGGCGGTGTTCGGTGTCGAACACCGTCGTCGGAGCGGTCATCACGATGCTGCCCTCGAGCGCCCGTGCCGACGCCCTGGGGAACTGCCACGAGGCCAACCAGAGCTGGAGGTCCCGGGTCCGGTCGTAGCGGTCGTACCGATCGACGCAGTTGCGGTGGGCGATGAGCTCGGGCTCGGCCTCGTCCCGGTTCGCCGCGGCGCCGAGCCACTCGCCGACCCCGGAGTTGTAGCCCAGGTGTCCGTGTGAATAGACGATGGCGCGGACCGGTGCCTCGGTGATGGTGCGGAGCCCGCCCATCATCCGACGGGTCACCGGTCCGCCCGGTCCGCCGTCGACCACCACGACGCCGTCGGCGGTCTCGACCGCGAGCCCGTTGCCCTGCGTCGGGAGGAGGTGGACACCGTCCGCCAGCGCGAACGGTTCGAAGTCGGCGATGAGGATCGCCTCGCGTTGTGGCTCGTTCGAGGTCATCCCGGGCTCCTTGTCGGCGGCGACGGGTCAATCTAGGCAGTCGGGATCGGCGGATGGAATCGAGCGGCGCCGAGCACGACCCCCGGGTGCCGGACGCCGGATCATCGTGTGGGCCCGACCGCTAGCGTCGGGCGCGTGACCCGAACCGTCCCGCTCGAACCCGACATCGAGCGGTCCGTGCTCCGGGCGGCGGGCGCCGTCGCGGTCGTCGGGGTCGACGAGGTGCAGTCGTTGTGGAGCGGCTACGGGCGGATCGTCCGCTGCCACCTCGACGGAGCGGCGCAGCCGAGTGTGATCGCGAAGCACGTCCGCTGGCCCGACGAGCGTCAGCACCCGCGGGGCTGGGCCACCGATCGTTCACACCAGCGCAAGCTGCGCTCCTACGAGGTCGAGACCGCCTGGTACGAGCAGCACGCCACCCGTTGCGGCGACCGCTGTCGGGTGCCTGCACGGCTCGCCGTCGAGACACTCGCCGACGGCGTGCTCATCGTGCTCGAGGACCTCGACGCCGCCGGCTACAGCGGCCGACGTCACCGGGTCGGCGACACCGAGCTCGATGCGTGCCTCGCCTGGCTGGCCGGGTTCCACGCCACCTTCCTCGGAGCGGACCCCGACGGCCTCTGGCCCGTCGGGACCTACTGGCATCTCGACACCCGCCCCGACGAACTGGCGGTCCTCGACGACGGACCGTTGAAGTCCGCCGCGGCCGAACTCGACCGACGTCTGAGCGGGAGCCCGTTCCAGACGTTCGTCCACGGCGACGCGAAGGTCGCCAACTTCTGCTTCTCCGACGACGGCCGACGGGCGGCCGCGGTCGACTTCCAGTACGTCGGCGGAGGCTGCGGGATGAAGGACCTCGCCT
>JAHDBV010000033.1 GCA_020630195.1 Acidimicrobiales bacterium | reverse complement strand
CGACCACTCGAGCATCTCGAGGTCGAGTGCGGTGTCGAGACGCCACCAGACCTGTTGGAGGATCTCGAGGAAGTTCGTGGGGGTCGACGGGGGTGCCGGCATCCCACGGGCGAGCGACGAGTAGAGGTGGTGGTGGGCGCACACGAGGCCCGGTGTGGTCGACATCGCCATGTGTCGAACCTACCGGCTCGGCCCCGCCCGCTCGGAGAACCCACGGGTCGGGGTGCTCGCCGTCGGGCGACTGATGGGCGAGCCAGACTCGGTCGGATCGTTGGAGCCCACCGCCCGAGTCTGACCCGCCACCACCAGGTGCAGCGTCGTCACGCTGGTATCAGAATCGGCGGGGTCGACGCCCCCTGAACCGGTCGAGGAGGCTTCACCCAGACCCGGTTCCGGGGTGAGCCGGACGGCCCAATCGGGGTGGGGATCCGACCCCGGTCGGCCCCCACATCGAGGGGCCCCGCCCCACCGGATCGGGGCGGGCGGCGATGCTCAGCCGCCGAGCAGTCCGACGGTGGTGAGGTGCGCTCGGGCGACCTCGGCCGCCGATCGTCCTTCGAGTTCGACCTGCGCGTTGAGCGCCGTCATCGTGTCGACGTCGACGGTGTCGAGCACGGTCTCGGCCACCGCGAGCAGGGCGTCGGGATCGGAGCCGAGCTGCACGGTGCGCCAGCTGTAGCCGGGTCGGTAGCGGTCGAAGGTGACGAGGTCGGTGCGGGCCACGTCGAACCCGGCGAGCCGGCTGTCGGTGGCGAGGACCTGGCCGACGAGGCAGCTCCGGTCGGCCGCCCCGGCGATCACCTCGCCGGAGTTCCGCTCGACGTAGGCGGCGGCGGGCACGTCGGGCAGGGCGGCCTGCATCGCGGCGAGCCCGGCCGGGTCGGCGGCGAACACGGCGTCGTGACAGACGTTGCCGGCGCCGGTGGTGAGCAGCGTGGTGAGGTCGCCCGCGGAGGGTGCCGAGCCCTCGGCGTCGGGTGCGGTGACGAGGGTGTAGGAGTTCGAGAAGTCGGCGACGTCGGTCCAGGTGATGCCGATGCCGGCGTCGACGCCCCGCAGGGTGTCGAGGTCGGGCAGATCGCCGTCACGGTCGTTGTGGACCTGCCAGGCCGTGCCGTCGTATTCGGGGTAGACGTCGATGGCGCCGTCGAGCAGGGCCGAGCGGGGGTCGTCGAGCACGGAGATCGCGATCAGCGCGCCCCGGTCCTCGAACACGGCGACGAGCATCTGGGCGAGCAGTTCGTTCTCGGCGGTGCGTTTCGCGCCGATGGTGAAGGTCCGCCCGGTGAGATCGAACTCGGTGGGGATCTCGGGGGTGTCCTCGCCGCGGAGTTCGTCGATCCGGCTGCACCCGGCCGCGGTGAGCGCCACGAGGGCCACCAGCGCGACGGCGAGGCGCGACCGGTGCGGTCGACGACGAGGGCGGGACATGGCCGACGAGAGTACCGCTCCGGGCCGCGCCGCGACGGCCGGACCGGGGGTGCGCCGGCTGGCTGCGGGCCGAGGGGTCAGGCAGCGTCGCCGTCGGCGGCCGCGTCGCCCTCGGAGAGGCGCAACGAGGCGAGCGTCAGCGGACCGAGATGCACCTCGGCCGAGGCCGGTCGCTTCTCACCGTCGACCCAGACGGCCACGGCCGGGTCGGCCTCGGCGTTCTTCGCCCACTGGCTGTTGCCGCGCACGGTCGACACGAGCACCCGGTCGCCCAGGCGGGCACCGAGCAGCGGGACCTCCCGCTTCTCGCCCGACACGCGCCCGGTGGTCTCGAGCACGACGATGCCGGAGCCGAGGGCGCAGGGAGAGCCGATGCCGGCCTTCACGGTGGGGACGACCACGGCGTTGAGCGCACGGAAGATCGGCGCGAGTGCCGCGTCACGAAGCTGCTGTCCGGGGAGGCCCATGGGGCGAGGGTACGCCAGACTCCGGGCATGCCTCAGGGACGTGACACCCGCCCCACCGTGCTCGTCGTGGTGGCCTTGATGGCCGAGACCCGGGGTGTGCTCACCCGACTCGGCGTCGACCCGGCCGACGACGGTGCGGTGCTCCACCCACATCTCACCGCCCGCACCTGGAGTGTCGACACCACCGATGGTGTGGTGCACGTGGTGTGGAACGGCGACGACACCCGGTTCGAGGTCGACGCGATCGGGACGCAGGCCGCGGTGGCCACGACGTTCGCCGCGATCGACGTCCACCGACCCGATCTCGTGCTGTCGTGTGGCACCTGCGGCGGCTTCGCGAGCCGAGGCGGGTCGATCGGCGCGACCTATCTGGCCACCGAAGTCCGCCGTCACGACCGTCGGGTCGACGTGCCCCGGATGCACGAGATGATGCTGGCGGACGAGGGCGTGCTCGACGGCTCGGTGGTGGCCGCGGAACTCGGCCTGGGTCTCGGTCCGGTGTCGACGAGTGACTCGCTCGACGCCCCGCCACTCGATCTCGAACGGATGGACGCGGTCGGCGCGGTGGCGAAGGAGATGGAGGCCGCGGCGGTGGCCTGGGTGTGTCGCCACGCCGGCGTGGCGTTCCAGGCGGTGAAGGTGGTGACCGATCTCGTCGACGATCCGGAACCGACACCCGATCAGTTCCTCCGCAACCTCGCCGCCGCCGGGGAGCGCCTGGGCGAGATCGTGCCGGAGGTGGTGGCGGCCTTCCAGCGGCACGGCGTCGCCTGACGCCGGACAGACGCAGCGTCGCCTGACGCCTCGGGGCCGCCCCGGAGGCTCTCGGGGGCACCTCAGGGGTCGTTCAGGGTCGGCCCCCATGGTCGGGGGCGTCGTCCGCCACGAGGGTGGGACACATGAAGATCCTGCTGCTCCCGTTCCTCCTCTTCGGCGCCGGCTGCTCGTTCGAGTTCTCGCTCGACGGCGACGCCATCACCGGTTCCGGTGTCGAGGCATCCGAGACCTTCGAGCTCGACGCCACCACCGCCATCGACGCCGACTCGGTGTTCGACGTGCGGGTCACGATCGACCCCGACGCCACCGGCACCTCGGTCGTGCTCACGGGCGACGACAACATCATCACCGAGCTCACGGTCCGGGCCGACGGCGACGTGCTGGTCCTCTCCGACGACGACACCTGGTCGTTCACGCTCTCGAGCCTGCCCGTGGCCGAGGTGACGATGCCCGAGCTCGTCTCGATCGACTCGAGCGGCGGCAGCCGGGTGGAGGTCCTCGGCGGATCCGGCGGCGAACTCGCCGCCGCCACACTCGCCACCCTCGACGTCGACACCTCCGGCGGCAGCCGGGTGGTGGTCGACCGGGCCGTCGACGCCCTCACGAGCGACTCCTCGGGCGGGTCCCGCCTGACCGTGCTCGGCGACGTCGGCACCGGCACCGTCGAGGGTTCGGGCGGCGCCCAGATCGAGCTCGCCGGCCAGAGCGGTGTGCTCACCGTCGACCTGTCGGGTGCCTCCCGTCTCGACGCCTCGGTCGACGAGCTCCGGGGCTCGTTGTCCGGCGGCTCCACGGCCTCGCTCAGTGGCGACGCCGACATCGTCGACGTCGACACCTCCGGCGCCAGCCGGGTCCTCGGCGGCTGAGCACCGCCGACCACCGCACGAACTCCCCTCCCCCCCCACCAACCCCACAACAGCAGAAGGGCGATCGACGCCTCACCGCTTCGGCGGTGGGGCGTCGCCGCGTGCGAGGACGGCGTCTCGGGGAGCTCAGTCGGCCCGGCGGGCGTGGCGACGGGCCTCGTCGATCACGGCCTCGGGGCGTTCGGTGGCGATCGGCAACCCGTCGGGACCACCGAGGGTCTCGGCGAGGGTCGCCGTCTCGCTCTCCCACCCGGTGCGCGCGGTGATGGAGGGCACCCCGTCGGCCATGCCGATGAGGAACGCCTGGCCGGTGTCGGCCTCGAAGCGGTGGGGTGAGGTGAACAGTCGGGGTTTGATCCGGGCCGGGTCGCCCCGCTCGGGGCAGAAGGTGTTGCAGTTGCCGCAGTCGTTGCAGAGCTCCGACAGCACGACGTACTCCCAGCGGTGCCCGAGCGACTCGGGCGAGGGCAGCTTCATCACGGCGTCGTTGGGGCACACCGTCACACAGAGGTTGCAGGCGACACAGCCCCACATCTCGAGGTCGTGGTCGACCTCGCGCAGGGGGCCGGTGGTGGCGTCGGCCCGGTAGCGGGCACCCGTGACGGGGTCGTGCAGCTGGGCGGTGTAGACGGCGAGGGAGTCTCGAGCGCCGTCGTTGAACGCCTCGGCGGAGCGGAAGTCGACGAACTCCCGCAGGCTCGAGCCGCCGCTCTCGTCGATGGTGCGGCCGAGTGTGGTGAGCATCGGGGCGAGGCGTCCGTAGCCGCCGGGTCGCAGCAGGTCGGAGCAGACCGTGGCGGGCACGATGCCGAGCCCGACGGCATCGGCGAGGTTCTCCTTGTCGATCCCGGCCGACCACGACACCTGGACCGGGCCGTCGTGCCCGCCGACGCGGAGCATGCCGGGGGCGGAGATGTGGAGCTGGTCGAGCAGGGTCATGGCGAGCACGTGCAGGGGCTCGCCGGAGAGGTACATCGTGTCGCTCGGCAACACCCCGCGGTCGTTCTCGACGACGAGGGTGTTGGTGAGCTTGATGCCGAAACGGCGACCGGCCTCGGTGGCGAACTCGGAGAGACCACCGATGAGTTCGAGGCCGCGTTCGAAGCGGAGGTCGGCGGCGAAGTCCTCGGGGCGGATCCGCAGGTCGCCGTAGCCGAGGGCGTCGAGCAGGGCCCGCACCTGGCCGAAGCCGAGCAGGGTGGGGTTGAGCTTCACGATCACGTCGAGCCCGTGGCGGGTCATGAGGTGCTTCGTGATCTTCTCGATCTCGTCGGGCGGGCAGCCGTGGAAGGTCGAGAGGGTGACGGTGTCGGCGATGCAGGGGTCGAGCTCGATGTCGGCGAGGTGGGCGAACGGCCCGCCGAGCAGCTCGGGGCGGAGCCGGTCGATCACGGTGGAGGCGTCGGCGATCGAGTCGATGAAGGCGGCGACGCCGGGGCTGGCGATGCCGGCGAGGTCGTAGCCGACGCTGAGGTCGAACACGTGGGCGCCCGGGTCGCCGAGGAACGGATCGAGTTCACCCCAGGCGGTGAGCAGCTCGATGAGGAAGCGCCCCTTCACGTACTCCTCGAGGGAGCGGGGGATCTGCAGTTCCTGCGACCATTCGATGTTGTAACCGACACCGGCGACGTCGATGCAGGGGCGGGGGATGTCGAGTTCGTCGAGGACCTGCACGGTCTTCAACTCGAACAGGCGGCCACCACCGAGCCAACCGAGCACGAGGTTCTGGGCGAGCTGGGTGTGGGGGCCGGCGGCGGGGCCGAGGGGGGTGGCGATCTCGCGGCCGAGGAACTCGGCGGTGAGGTCGGGGCCGGCCGAGACGTCGAAGAAGCGCGACGTGGGCAGATCGAAGATCCGGCGGCGGCTGGTCCACTCCCGGTGGATCCGGTCCGCGAGGAGGCCGAGCGACTGTGGGGTCAGTGGTTCATGCACCATCGCGTCGTCGGCACCCATCACCCTCATCCCGTCGGCCGGCGTGTTCCCCGATTCAAGGGATTGGGGAGCGTTGCCCGGGGGCGGACATCAGCCTCCCACGCCCGCGGCCCGCAGTGCGGAACGCACGACGGGTGGGGTGAGGGGGAACCGGTCGAACCAGACGCCGGTGGCGTCGTGGAGGGCGGCGGCGATCGCCGGGGCGTAGGGGATCATCGGCATCTCGGCCATGCCCCGCACACCGAACGGGCCGCGGGGGTCGGGCAGCTCGAGCACGACCGACCGGATGCGTTCGGGCACGTCGCCGATGCCGGGGATCAGATAGCCGCTGAACCGGGGGTTGGCGATGCGGCCGGTCTCGTCGAGCACGAGTCGTTCGGACAGGGCGTAGCCGTGGGCCTGCACGACGGCGCCGTGCACCTGGCCCTCGACGAGCACGGGGTTGATGACGCGGCCGACGTCGGAGGTGTTGACGACGTCGTGCACGACGATGTGGCCGGTGTCGACGTCGACCGAGAGGGTGACGTGCTGGGCGACGTAGCCGTAGGCGAAGTTCGGGGTCGACGGTCCGCCGTCGGGGTCGAGCGGGTCGGTCGGGGGTGGGGTGTAGCGGAAGGCTCCGACGGCGGGCCGGTCGCCGTCCCGCCAGGCCTTCTCGGCTTCTTCGGCGGCGCCGAGGATGGCGTTGCCGGTCATCCACGACAGCCGGCTGGCCGAGGCCGAGCCGCTGTCGCCGGAGGTGGCCGTGTCCGACCAGCTCGGTTCGATCGCCTCGACGGGCAGGCCGATCGCCTCGGCCGCCATCTGGGTGAAGGCGGTGTGGGCGCCCTGGCCGACCTCGGCGCCGGCGAGGAACAGCTCGGCACTCGTCGGTTCGTCGGCCCCGGGGTCGCCGTGGAGCACGATCCGGCAGTTGGACCGTTCGGGGAAGCCGAACGAGAAGCCGACGTTCTTCATCGCGCAGGCGAAGCCGGTGCCGGTGCGGATCGAGTCGGTGGCGCTCGGCAGGGTGGCGAACGACGGGACGGCGGGCTCGATGGGCGGGGTCGCCGCGGCGGCCTCCGCGCAGGCCTCGATCACGGGGAGGAGGCTGACGCCGGGCGGGTACTCGGTGCCGGTGAGCCCGATGCTCTCGTCGGTGATGCCGTTGCGACGGCGCAGTTCGATCGGGTCGATGCCGAGTTCGGCGGCGAGCCGGTTCATCTGGGATTCGGCGACGAACGCCCCCTGCGGGGCGCCGAACCCGCGGAACGCACCACCGGGCACGGTGGTGGTGTAGACGGCGGCGGAGTCGATGCGGGCGTGGGGCCAGTCGTAGGGGCCGGCCACACACATGTGCAGGTTCCCGAGCACCTTGTTCGACGTGTAGTTGTAGGCACCGGCGTCGAGGAAGCCGTCGGCTTCGACCACGACGAGGGTGCCGTCCCGCTTCGCACCCCAACGGGTGTGGACCCGACCGCGGTGGCGTTTGTGGTGCCCGACGATCGACTCCTCGCGGCTCCACACCGACCGCACGGGCCGTCGGAGTCCGAGCGCCCAGGAGCGTCGGGCGGCGAGGGCGAGCACGATCTGGAGGGTCATGTCCTCCCGGCCGCCGAAGGCGCCACCGATGGCGGGGTAGACGATCCGGACCCGGTCGACGTCGAGCCCGAGGGCGTGGGCGACCTGTTCCTGGTCTTCGTGGGTCCACTGACCGGCGATCTCGACGGTGACCCGGTCCTCGTCGTCGACGAACGCGACGGCGGCTTCGGGCTGGAGGTAGGCGTGTTCCTGATGGGGGAACTCGTAGGTGTGTTCGATCACCACCTCGGCCTCGTCCCACCCGGCGGCGGGGTCGCCCTTGCGGATCACGTAGGAGTAGTAGGCGTTGGAGTCGCCCATCTCGGGATGCACAAGCGGTGCGTCGGGGGCGAGTGCGGCGTCGAGGTCGGTGACGAGGGGCAGCGGTTCCCACTCGGTGACGAGGGCGAGTGCGCCGGCCTCGGCGGCGGCATCGGTCTCGGCGACGACCACGGCGATGGCGTCGGCCTCCCAGCGGGAGATGGCGGCGTCGACGTCGGTGTTGCCGGTGTGGTCGGGGCCGACCAGCACGGGCTGGTCGAACATGGTGAGGCCGTATTCGTTGACGGGCACATCCGCGGCGGTGAGCACGAAGTGCACCCCGTCGACGGCCTCCGCCGCGGTGGTGTCGAGCCCGAGGAGCCGGGCGTGGGGCTGGTCGGAGAACACGACCCGGGCGACGAGGGCGTCGGCGGGCACGCGATCACCGGGGTAGCGGGCGTGGCCGGTGACCTTGTCGACGGCGTCGAGGCGTTGGTGTGGGGTGCCGAGGCTCATGGCGTCGCTCCCCCGGCGGGCACGGCGACCCGACCGTCGGAGGCCCGCAGGACCGCGTCGACGACGCTCGTGTAGCCGGTGCAGCGGCACAGGTTGCCGGCGAGAGCCTGGCGGATGTCGCCGGCGTCGGGCTGGTCGACCTCGTCGAGCAGTGAGGCGGCGGCCATGAGCAGGCCGGGGGTGCAGTAGCCGCACTGGACGGCGGTGGCGTCGACGAAGCCCTGCTGGACGGGGTGGAGCCCGTCGCCGGTGGCGAGGCCTTCGACGGTGCGGATCCGGGTGCCGTGGGCCCGGGTGGCGGGCACGAGGCAGCTGAGCACGGCGAGTCCGTCGACCTCGACGGTGCAGGCGCCGCACTCGCCCTCGGCGCAGCCTTCCTTCACCCCGTCGTGGCCGGTGTCGCGCAGCCAGTGGAGCAGGGTCCGGTCGCTGCCGGGGGCGGCGATGTCGTGGCCGTTGACCACGGCGCCGATCGGGGTCGTGGGGCCGTGGTCGGCGGCGTGGCCGGCCCCGGTGACGGCGTGGCCGTCGCCGGTGCCCCACAGCCGGATGGCCCGGTCGGGTCCGGCGGGCACGGTGTCGGTGGCGAGGGCGTGCACGGCCCGGGCGACCATCACCCCGCTGAGGTCGTGGCGGTAGGTGGCGTCGGCACGGAGGTCGTCGATGGGGCGGACGGCCTCGGCGGCGACGGTCTCGAGTTCGGCCACGAGTGCGGGCAACGCGTCGGGGGTGATCGATCGGCCGACGAGGGCGGCTTCGATGACCTCGACCCGATCGACGGTGGGGGCGACCGAGCCGAGGGCGACCCGGGCGGCGGTGATCGTGGCGTCGGCGAGTGTGAGCCGGACGGCGGCGTGCACCACCGAGATCGCCTGGGCCCGACGCAGACCGCCCTTCACGTAGACCGCCCGATCCTCGGGGCCGAGGGGTTCGAGGTCGATGGCGGTGACCAGTTCGTCGTCGGCGAGCACGGTGCGGCGCACCCCGGTGTGGAACTCGTGCAGCGGGACCCGTCGGGTGCCGCGGGCGGCCGAGGCGACGTGCACGTGGGCGTCGAGCACGACGAGGGCGGAGAGGGTGTCGTTGGCCGGTGACGCGGTGACGACGTTGCCGACGATCGTGGCCCGATTGCGCAGCGCCGGAGAGCCGACCTCCCAGCAGGCCTGCACGAGCGGGCGGGCCGCGTCGGTGAGGGTCGGGCTGGCGACGACCTGGTTGTGGGTGACGGTGGCGCCGAGCTGGATCCGGCCGTCGTCGATGGTGGTGATGGTGTCGAGGCCGGGGATCCGGGTGAGGTCGATGAGGAGGTCGACGCCGGTGCGGGCGGCCCGGTCGAACTCGACGAGCAGGTCGGTGCCACCGGCGATCGGCCGGGCGGTGGCGCCGTGGGTGGCGAGCAGATCGAGCGCGTCGTCGAGCGAGCCGACGGTCACCACCCGGTCGGGGGTGGTGGCGGGGCGTTGCACGTGGTGGGGCGTGTGGGGGGCGGGCCCGGTGCGGGTGGGGTCGTCGGCCATCACGGGTTCCCGTCGGCAGGCGGGCCGTCGTCCCCAGTGGTGCCGTTGTAGATCGGCCCACCGGCGGCGGCGTAGTCGCGCAGCACGGCGGCGGCTTCGTCGCGCAGCACGTCTCGGCGGACCTCGATGCCGGCCTCGGCGAGGCGCTCGGGCCAGCGGTCGGGTTTGATGCCCTCGTCGAAGCCGACGGCCCGGGCGTCTTCGTCGCGGGCGCCGATCACGAGTTCGTCCACACCCGACCACGGCACGGCGCCGAGGCACATCGCGCACGGCTCGGTGGAGGAGACCAGCACGTGCGAGCCGACGTCACCGACGTCGAACGACCCGGCGGCCTGCCCGGCGAGGGCGATGGCCACGATCTCGGCGTGGGCCGGGGCGGCGGCGAGCGGCACGACCCGGTTGACCCCGATGGCCAGTGGTGCACCGGTGTCGCGTCGGAACACCGCGGCGGCGAACGGGCCGCCGGTGCCCTCGGCGACGTTGCGGCGGGCGAGGTCGAGCACGAACCGCATCTGGCTGTCGGTGTCGGTCGTGACGGGCGCGTCCGCTCCCACCTCGATCGCCCAGTCGGGCAGATCGATGACGACACGTCGCGGCAGTTCGGCAGTCACTCGTCGAAGCCTCGCCCTGGCTTTACAAAACGTCAACCACCGGAGATGAACGCTCGATGTCAGCCGGGCGGGCCACCCTCAGCGACGCCCGGGCCCGATCGTGGGAGACTGGCCGATCGAGGCGACGAACGGGGGACCCCATGGCCACGGATGACACGCAGTACGAGGTGCAGGGCATCCTCGGTGGAGCCGGTGGCAAGGCCAAGGCCGCCATCGACGTGATCACCGATCGACGCGACGATCTCGGCGCCTCGCTCGATCTCGTCCGGGACCACGGCGACGATCTGCTCGACGCCCTGCGCTGGTTGAAGGACCACGGCGACGATCTGGTCGATCTGGCCGAACGCATCCCCGGCATCCTCGGCCGCTCCGGCAACGCACTCGAGACCGCGGGTGAGGCGACGGCGTCGGCCTCGCGTTTCCTCGCCGGCTCGAACGACGGGGTCGACGCCCAGGATCTGTTGAAGATCGTGGCCGAAGCCCTCGACGACTGCGTGACCCAACTCGAGGCGGTGTCGCGCGGGTTCGATTCGATCGGCGACAAGTTGGAGACCTTCGGGGTCGGGTCGCAGGTGAGCGACGGCTCCACCCGGATCAACTCGGTGGCCACCTCGCTCGACACGGCGTCGGATCGGCTCCGCAAGCTCGGCGTGTTGATGGGACGGACCGGCTCGAAGTTGTCGAACGTCGGCGACGACCTCGGTGCGTCGGGCCGGTCGCTCGTGGAGCTCACGGGTGGGGCCACCGCCACGGGCTCGACGGGTGCGAAGCGGGTCCCGACCCGCCGCAGCCGTCCGACCGCGAAGACGTCGGTCTCGACCAAGCGGGGCAAGCCCTCGCGCACCCGGACCCGGCCGTCGCGGGCCGAGGGTGCGGTGTCGAAGAAGCGGCCGGCGGCCCGCCGGAGGAAGCCGACGAACGGGATCATCGCCGGCCCCCGGGGCTGACGACGTCGCCGCTCAGAGCTGCGGCACCACCTCGGCACCCATCGTCTCGATCATCTCGAGCACGGTCGGTGCGGGCACCCCACCGAGGTCGAACATGCAGGCGAGGCGGTCGAGGCCGAGGGTCTCGCGCCATCGACCGATGGTGTCGACGACCTGTGCCGGTGAACCGACCACGGCGGGCCCGGCGAGCAGGGTCTCGAAGTCGAAGGGCATCCACGGCGCACCGGGCGTGTAGTCGGTGACCAGTTCCTGCACCCAGTTCCAGTACTGCCCGTAGGTCGGTTCGAAGCGGGCCCGGGCGGCCTCGGTGGTGGCGGCGACGTGGGTGTGGCAACAGGCCCCGACGACGGGCGGGCCGGGGTGGCCGTGGTGGTCCCACTGCTCCCGGTAGCGCTCGACCATGGGCACGAACGCGGCGGGTGGGGCGAACACACTCGGCAGCATCAGGGGCGAGCCGAGCTCGGCGGCGAGGTCGATCGTGGTGGTCGACGAACCGCCGCCGACCCACACCGGCAGCGGCCCGTGGGGCCGGGGTCGGCTGGTGAAGCGCTCGAGCGCGGGGCGGTGGCCGGCTTCGGTGGTGAGGTTCTCCTCCCGCAGCAGACGCACGAGCAGGCGGAGGTGTTCGTCGAACAGGGCGGCCGAGTCGGCCGGGTCCTGCCCGAAGAAGTCGAACGTGCGGGCGAAGAAGCTGCCCCGGCCGACGACGATCTCGACCCGTCCGCCGGAGAGCACGTCGACGGTGGCGTAGTCCTCGGCCATCCGGACCGGGTCGAGGTTGGCGACGAGGGCGACCCCGGTCGACAGGGTCAGCCGGCTGGTGCGCTCGGCGATGGCGGCGAGCACGACGGGCGGGCTCGACAGGTGGTAGTCGGAGCCGTGGTGCTCGCCGAGATGCACACTCGTGAATCCGGCGGCCTCGGCGGCCACGGCCTGGTCGACGAGGGCGCGGTGTCGTTCGTGCTCACTCGGCCGGACCCCGGTGGCCGGGTCGGGCAGGAGGTCGCCGAGGGTCAGCAGCGAGAGTTCCACACGGGCGACCGTAGGGCACCGGTAGGTTGCGGGCCATGGTCGCATCCTCCGGCGGATCGACGGCATGGCGTGTGCGTGTCGCAGGGTTCGTGGCCCTGGTGATGGTCTCGGCCGGCTGTGGTGTGTTGCGGGTCGACGGCAACGGCCCACTCGACGGTGAGTGGTTGGTGGAGCGGATCGTGCTCGACGAGGTGGTGCTCGAACCCGCCGACGGCTCGATCGTGTTGCGGATCGACACCCCCGATTCGGCCCTCGTCGGCCGGACGTCGTGTGGTCAGCTGTTCGGGTCGTTCACGATCGTCGACGGTGGCGTCGACGGTGGCCGGGCGACGTTCACCGTGCCGACCCCGCCGCCGGTCGAGTGCAGCGAGGCGGCCCAGTTCGAGCAGGATCTGTTGATCGGGGCGCTCGAGGCGAGCTCGACGTGGTCGGGCGACGTGACCGGCACGATCGAGTTGTCGACGACCGAACGATCGTCGGTCCGCATCGTCCGCCTGCCCTGAGCCCGCTCAGCCGGGCACGGGGCCGCGTGCCGCCACGACGACAGGCGTGCCGCCGTTGGAGAAGCGGGCGAGGATCTCGAGCCGGCGATCGAGGTTGCCGAGCAGTTTCGGGTCGTCGGGGGCGATGACGGCGAGGCTCCAGCCCGGGCGCCGTTCGGCCACGACGGTGCCGAAGCGCTGGTAGAGCGGCCGCAGGTCGGATGCGGCGAGGCGGTTGCCGTAGGGCGGGTTGGCGATCACGAGCCCGGGACCGTCGTCGGGGGTGAGGTCGGACACGGCGGCGCGGGCGACGCTGGTCGTGTCGCCGACCTCGGCGGCCTCGATGTGCTCGGCGGCCCGGACGAGGGCGTCGTCGTCCCGGTCGGCGCCGGTGATCGGCACGACCGACGGTGCGTCGCCGGGGCGGTGTGCCTTGGCCGAGGCCCAGGTGCCGGGTTCGAACGACGGCCAGTGCTGGAAGGCGAACCCGCCGGTGCCGCCGGGTGGGCGGCGGGCGGCGAGCAGGGCGGCTTCGACGAGCAGGGTGCCCGATCCGCAGAACGGGTCGTGGAGCGGGACCGCGCCGTCCCAGCCGACGAGGCGGAGGGCGGCCGCCGCGAGGGTCGGCCGGATGGGAGCCTTGCCGGGGCGGTGCCGCCAGGGGCGCAGGTGCAGACCGTCGCCGGCGACGTCGACCGAGACGTGCACGGTGTCGCGATCGACCCGGATGACGAACGACTGGACGGGGGTGTCGGCATCGTCCGGGTCGTCGGGGTCGACGGCCCGCCCGACGACGCCGTGGAGGCGTTCGGCGATGGCGTCGGTGTGCCACAGGGCCGAGCGGTGGGAGGTGACCCGGAAGGCGGGGGCGTCGCCGTCGCCGAGGTGGGCACTCCAGTCGATGCGGGGCGCCCGGCGTTCGAGTTCGATGAACGACTCGGCTTCGAACGAGCCGATCCGCAGCATCACCCGGGAGGCGGTGCGCAGCCACACGGTGGCGACGTAGAGCTGGCGGGTGGTGACCTCGGCCTCGAGGAGACCGGGGGCGATGCGTCGGGCCCGGATGCCGAGCTCGTCGAGCTCGGCCCGGGTCACGTCCTCGAGGCCGGGCGTGCTCACCACACCCATCACGGACGCGGATCGGGTGGTGCGCTTCCGCCGGGCCATGCATCGCAGTGTGCCCGGATGCAAGACTTCCCCCGTGCCTCACCCCGGCTTCCACCACGCGGACGAGACCACGAGTGTCGAGCGGGTCGCCGCGGAGGTTCGTGATCGTTGGAAGGCGATCCGGGTGCTGACCGCCACGCCGGATGTGATGCGGCCCGATCTCGAGGCCTACCGGATGGTGTTCGACGCACACGATCGCTGGCTGCTGGCAGCGTGCCGCCTCGAGGGCATCGAGGTGCCCGTGGAAGTCGGCGCCCGCACGTTGTTGAGCGACGAGCGTCGCCTCGATCTCCGCCGCCGACTCACCGAGGCCGGCTGGGAGCTGTGAACGGGACGCCGCTGGTGCCCGGGGCTCCGGCGGCGGCAGGATCGGTGCATGCGTACCGGTGATCCCGTGGCCATGAACCGAGCGGCGCTCGGCAAGGTCGATCCGTCGTCGTTGCCGCCCTCCCCGGGGTTGCCGGCCGTCATCGTCACCTGTCTCGATGCCCGCACCGACCCGGCCCACGTGCTCGGGCTCGGGGCCGGCCAGGCGGCGGTCATCCGTTCGGTCGGTGGGCGGGTGACCGATCGGGTGCTCGACGAGTTGCGGGCCCTGCACGGCCTGGCCGCCACGATGGTCGACCCGGGCATGCGCCTGGACGTCGCCGTGATGCATCACACGATGTGCGGGTCGATGATGTTCTCCGACGCCGGCATCCGCACCCAGATCGCCGCCAACGGCGGGCTCGACGAGTCGATCGTGGCCGAGATGGCGATCGCCGATCCGAACGAGTCGATCCGGGTCGACTGTGCCGCGCTCGTGGCCGGGCTGCCGGCGGGCACGTCGGTGTCGGGCTACCTCTACACGACCGAGTCGGGCCGCCTCGACGAGGTGGTGGCGACCACCACGGCCTGAGCCCGATCCCGCCGGGCGGGCGGCCGATCGACGGGGCCGCACTCCCCCACCAGACTCGCCGGGTGTTCCGAGCTCCCGTCGTGCGGGCCATGGCCCTGATGACCGTCGCGATGACGGTGATCCCGTTGATGGACGCGTTCGGCAAGCTCCTGTCGACCGAGCACGACGTGCCGCCGGCGACGATCGCGCTCGGCCGGTTCGGCGGCCAGATCGTGTGGCTCGTGCTGCTCGTGGTGGTGCTCACCCCCACCGGTCGGCGGACCCCGCTGCGCCCGACCCGCCCCCGGGTCCATCTGCTGCGTGGGGTGCTGCACGGCGGGTCGAGCCTGCTGTTCTTCGTCGCGCTCACCTCGATGCCGTTGGCGGATGCGATCGCCGTGTTCTTCGTCGAGCCGATGATCCTGATCGCCCTCTCCGCGATGGTGCTGCGGGAGGAGGTCGGTTGGCCGCGGCGGATCGCCGCGGCGATCGGCTTCGCCGGTGCGCTGCTCGTGATCCAGCCGTCGTACGAGCTGTTCGGGCCGGTGAGCCTGCTCCCGCTCGGCACGGCGTTCCTGTTCGCGGTCTACCTGCTCGTGACCCGCCGCCATGGTGGCGACGACCACGCGGTCACGATCCAGCTGTGGTCGGCGAGCGGGGCGATCCTGTTGACCGTGCCGGTGCTGATCCTCGGCACGGCGATCGGGCTCGACGACCTGTCGTTCCGGCTGCCCGATTCGACGACGGGGTGGTTGCTGATGGCCGGGGTGGGCCTCATCTCGACCGTCGCCCACCTGCTCGTCGTGGTGGCGTTCCGCCTCGCCGAGGCGAGTGTGCTGGCGCCGTTCAACTACCTCGAGATCGTCACGGCCACGACGTTCGGCTATCTCGTGTTCGGCGACTTCCCGGGCGGGCTCCAGTGGGTCGGCATCTCGATCATCGTGGCGACCGGGGTGTTCATCTTCTGGCGGGAGCGCCAGCTCGAACGTCGGACCGCGCCGACCATCCGACCACTGGCGGTCGACGCCTGAGCTGGTCGGTTTGTGTCAGTCCCGATACTTGCGTTGGCCACGGACCGAACCGTGGGGTAGCAACGCCCTCGACGGGTCGTGGTGGCGCGAGCTTCCCCCCTTCGCTCGGCACACATGCCGCCCGATTCGTCGCTGCCATCGTTTCGCGGCGATCGCCGAACGTCCGTCGCGAAACGGTGGCGGCCGCCCGCCCGGTCTGAGGGGGGAGAGAGGGTTCAGACCGGGGCGGACGCCGGACGGTCGGCGGGCCGCAGGACCCGCACGCCGAGCAGTGCCAGCACGAGCACCCCGAAGGTGGCGGCGGCGAGCTGGAGATCGATGACGAGCGCCGCCAGGACGGCGAGCTCGAGGACCACCGCGAGGGCGGCCAGGGTGACCGACGCGATCCGTCGGACGGGCATCGGTGACGAGATGGTGGCCGCCGTCCGAGCCGGGACACGTTCGTCGGCGCCGTTGACGACGAGCTCGAGTCCGGTGGGTGCCACATCACGACGACCCAGGGTCTGAGGTGCTGCGGTGGCAAAGGAGGCGGTCACACCCGGAGTGACGAACGAGCACCCTCCGGAGTCGCGCGGATCGGACCTTCGTCCCCCAGCGGGGGGAGGCGACCGTCCGGTTCGGGAAATCGCGACGCGCGCTCTTGTCGCCGGCGCCGACCCGCGCGAACGTGTGTTCGGTCTCGGGCGGGGACGAGTCGGGCAGCCGCCCGGGTGATGGAGGTCGCGTCAGCATGTTGGAACTCGGTGCACCGCTGCGGCTCGACGCGAGCGCGGCCACACCGTCGGGATGGCGGATGATCCGGACGGCCGCGACGGTCGGCACGGGTGACGGCTCGTCGGTGGTGGCGGCCGTCGCGGAGCTCGGCGACGAGCGACGACTTCGGCTCGGACTGCCGTTTCTCGACGGGGCCCGGGTGGTCGACGTGTCGATCCAGCCGGGGGTGTGGATCGATCACGTGCGCACGGTGGCGGCCCGGGCGGATGCCCGGCCCAACGAGTGGGTCGACCGGGTGCGGGCCGATCTGGTGGCGGCGGGCGACGATGCCGGCTGGTGGCGTGCCTCCGCACTCGACGGGGTCGATGCGGTCGGCGTGGCGCTGCGGGCGGCCTGGCCGCTGCTGCGGGGCGATCCCGATCGGGAGCGGACCGCCGCGGGCTCACCGATCCGTGAGGTGCCCCGCTGGGCGGCGACCCTGCTGCACGGACCCGATGTGACCTCGGGTGCTCGGCGGCTGTTGGGCCGCCGGGCGAATCGGCCGGTGGTGCGGGCCATCGCCGAGTTGCTGGCCGACCCGGAGGGCGGGGTCGACTGGTGGCCGCTCGCGCTCGCGGCGACGGCCGCCCGTGTGGAGGGCGATCATCTCGTGCGCCTCCTCCGGGGGGCGTCGTCGGAGGGATCGATGCGGCCGAGTGTCGACGACGTCTCGTTGTTGGAGGTGACGCTCGCCTCGGCCGCACCCGGTGACGTCGTGCGGCTGACGACCACACCTGACGGCGCCGATGCGGCCGAGCACGCCCATCGGGTGTTGGTCGCCCTGGACGGCTGGCGGCGCTGCGGCGGGCGCACCTCGGCGTTGCCGCCGTCGGTGGAGCTCGTGGAGCGTCGGGTGACCTCGACGCTCGGCGACACGGTCGGCCAGGCCGGGCCGACGGTCCGACGGCGCCGCGTGCGGACGGCTCGCCGATCGGTCGACGAGGTCGCAGCGCCGATCGTGCCCCCGGCGGAGGAACTCCCGAGCCTGCGGCCGGTCGCCGAACCGGAGCCTCCGGCCGCACCCGGGTGGGCTCGACCCCGGTACGCCCCGACCGTGGCACCGGAGGACGAGGTCGAGCTGCCCGACCGGTTCGACCATCCTCGGATGGCACGCCGGCTCCATCTCCTCCGCGACGGCGACCTCACACTCCGACTCCCCGACGGGCCCCGCCAGCTCACGGCCTGGGGCGACGAGCTGCGCAACTGCCTCGACACCTATGCACCGGCGATCGCGACGGGCCGGACGATCGTGCTCGGGGTCACGCTCGACGACCGGTTGGTCGGTGCGGTGGAGCTGGACGCGTCGCTGCACGTGCACCAGCTGCTGGGGTCGGCGAACCGGCGCCTGCCGACGGCGACCGAGCGGGCGGTGATCACGCTGCTGTCGTGAGCGTGACCACCGCGGCTCGGCGATTCAGAACTTGCCGTTGGTGTGGGCCCAGGCGTCGGCCGGCGGGATGTCGGCCATGACGTCCCAGTGCTCGACGATCAGGCCGTTCTCGAGGCGGAACAGGTCGAAGAAGGCGGTGGGGGTCTCGCCCATGGTCCCCTCGGAGGCGGCGAACACGAAGTTCCCTTCGGCCACGACGATCGGGGTGCGTTCGTAGACCATGGCCTGGCCGGCCTCGGCCATGGCGGCCATGGCCTCGCCGAGGGCGTCGAGTCCGTCGCCGGCGCCGGGGTTGTGCTGGAGGTAGGTCTCGGTGGAGATGTAGTCGGTGGTGCGTTCGGGGGCGCCGCCCATGAGCACGTCGCGGATGAAGCCCTCGATGACGGCCTTGTTGGCGGCGGTGGCGTCGAGGTCGGTGATCTCGGTCGCACCGTCGGTCATCGTGCGGCCGGAGGCGTTGGGCTCGCCGGGGACCTGCAGGTTGTCCCAGTGCTCGGCGACCACGCCGTCTTCGATCCGGAACACGTCGAACGCGACGAGGGTCGGGGCGCCGAACATGTCGGCGTTCGTGTAGGTCGAGTGCATGACGACGAGGTCGCCCTCGGCGAGCACCCGGTGGGTGTCGACGGCGAGGCCGGCCTCGGCGAGGGCGGGGATCACACCGAGGATCGGGGCGGCGCCGCTCGGCATGCCGGGGTTGTGCTGGATGTAGTCCTCGGCGAGCAGGGCACTCGAGGCCTCGACGTCGAAGTCGGCGAAGATCGCCTTGGCGGCGGCGAGGCCGATGGACTTGGTGGTGGCGGTGTCGGACATGTGCGTCTCCTCACTGGTTGTTCGGAGACAGCGTGCGAGACGGATCGCCTCGGACAAAGGTTCGATCACGACCTCTGGTGGTGGAAAACCGTCAACCGAGGTCGGCCACACTCTCGGCCACCTCGGCGGCGCGGGCGATCAGCCAGTCGCTCGGGGCGGTGCCGTCGAGCCGCTTGAAGAACTTGGTGAAGTTCGTCGGTTCGGTGAAGCCGAGGGTCGTCGCCGTCGCCGTGATGGAGGCGTCGGGCAGTGCGAGGAGCCGTTTGGCCTCGAGGAGGACGGCCTCGTCGATGAGCCGTTTCGGGGCGGGGGCGCCGGAGCGTTCGCAGGCCCGGGCGAGGGTGCGGGTGGAGCAGTTGAGGCGGCGGGCGTAGTGGTCGACGCTGCGCACCCTGACGGCCTCCCGCCCGAGCAGTCGCCGGAACTCGACGTAGAGCGGGTCGCCGTCGCCGTCGTCGGGCAGGTCGAGTTCGAGCCAGCGCACGGCGAGGTCCCGCAGGAGCTGCAGGGTCGCCCCGCCGGGGTCGGCGCGTCGTTCGTGGCGGAGGAGACGGAGCAGTGGTTCGGCGTCGTGGAGTTGCTCGTCGGTGCGGCCGATCACCCGCGGGCCGGGCCGCCAGTGGGGTGAGCGGGCCCGGGGGGCGAGGACGAGGAGCGTGGCGTCGTAGTCCGGGTCGATCCAGCGGTGGACCTGGCCGGGTCGGATGTGGATCCAGTGATGGCGATCGATCTCGACACGTTCGAAGTCGACCTCATGGCAGCCCGACCCCGACGAGCCGGCGATGACGAGTTCGAACCGGAGCCGTTCGAGCTGCGCGAGGTTGATCCTCGGGACCCGCCGACGGAGCGAGGCGAGGCTGAACGCCTCGAAGGGCGCGCCGGGCCGGGCGGGCTGGTAGTCGACGTTCTTCGCCACTTCGGGGCGGCCGTCGTGTCCGCCTTTGACCACGATGTCGGCCTTTCAGGATCTGGGTTTCGATCCGAGCATGCCGCACGCTGCCCGAAACCAACCACCACGCCGGGTCGAGTCGGGGAGATCGTCCGACTTCGACCGGAACGGAGACCCAGATGTATCGACGACACCGGATCGGGCGCCTCGGAGCGCTCACACTGACCCTCGCCCTGGTCGCCGCCGCCTGCACGAGCGACGAGGCGGACACCGCGGCGGAGGCCGTCACCGACACCCCCACCGAGACGACTGCCGAGGCGCCGGCCGACGAGGCCGCCGCGGGCGATGGCGAGCCGGTGGTGAGCATGCGGGAGTCGGGCATGACCGTCACCGTGCAGGCCTTCGAGACCGTCACCGTGCACTCGCTCACCGCCCCGGAGGACGTGTTCGCCAACTCGACCCACATCCTGGAGACGGCCAACAGCATCGTGTTGGTCGACACCCAGTTCCTGCTGCCGTTCGCCGCCGACGTGCGGGCCTACGCCGATGGCCTCGGCAAGCCGGCGGATCGGATGTTCATCACCCACGAGCACCCCGATCACTTCCTCGGTGGTGAGGTGTTCGCCGACATCCCGATGTACGCCCTGGCCGACGTGGCCGCCGCGATCGAGGCGAAGGGCCAGGCCGAGATCGACGAGAAGCAGGCCGACTTCGGCGCCGAGATGATCCCCGACACGTTCGTGGTGCCCGAGATCGTCGAGCCGGGCACGATCACGATCGACGGCCTCGAGCTCGAACTGATCGAGGTGCTCGATGCCGAGGCGCCGGTGCAGCTCGTGATCCGGGTGCCCGCCGAGGGCGTGAGTGTCACCGGCGACATCATCTACAGCGGCGTGCATCTGATCCTGGCCGGCCCGCCGGCGACGTGGATCGAGGCGCTCGAGCTGCTCGACGGCTACGGCGACGAGCGCTTCCTGCCCGGCCACGGTCTGCCCGTGGGCGGCGACGAGATCGACGCCAACATCGCCTACCTGTCGACCGCCCTCGAACTGCTCGACTCGGTCGACAACGCGGACGACTTCCGCAACGGCCTGCTCGAGGCCTACCCGGACCGGGGTATGGCGGCCGCGATCGACTTCGCCATCCCGGCCTACTTCCCCGAGGGCTGACCCTCCTCACCCTCGGGTGCTCGGCGTCCGGCCACCAGCGACGGCTGGTGGCCGGCGTCGCGGCGCCGATGGGAGAGAATGGTCGCCATCAGACGCCTGCTCGCCCTGCCGATCGCCCTCACCCTCGTCGTCGCCGCCTGTGGTGGTGGCGACGATTCGACCGCCGCCGCCGACACGACGACGACCTCGGCCGCGGAGACGACCACGACGACCGAGGCGGCGACCACGACCTCGACGGTCGCTTCGAGCACCACCAGCACCGAGGCCGAGACGACCACGACGACCGAGGCGGCGACCACGACGTCGACGACGGAACCGAGCACCACGACCACCGGGGCCGAGACCACCACCTCGACCCATGGCGAGGAGGTCGACCGGTCGGTGCTGTGCGGTCTCTACGTCGACTGGTTCGGCCGGGAGTTCGGCGACGAGCTGCCGGGCATCGCGCTCGCGGAGCATCTGACGATCAGCGATCAACCCGAGCTGTTGGCGCTCTACGACACGGCGACCGACGACGAGATCGAGTGGTTCGACGCCGCCGAGGCGTTGTGGAAGCTCGATGCGGTCGTCGACGGACGCTGCCGGGAGGGTTGGGTCGCCGGGGTGCCGAGCCTCGGGGGCGACAGCCAGACCGCGTTCGACACGTTCCTGCTCGCACTCGGCACGGGCGATCGGGATCTGGCGGCGACGGTCGCCTCCCCGCGTGCGTTGGCCGCCGACGAGTGGCTGGGCTGGGACGGCCTGCCGAACCAGGACAAGCCGGGCAAGGTCACGAACGCGATGGGCACGCTGAGCGGCGACGAGGCGAGCTTCATCCTCGCCCCGACGATCTTCCTCTACTGCGAGATCGACTCGGGTGTGGTGGCCACCTGCCTCTGGGGCGAGTGACCGGGCGGGCCGAGGGGCCCGTGCGAGCATGGTTCCATGACGACGGAGGGATCCGACGAGCGTGACGCCGCCGGAGCGGCCGTCGAGACCTGGCTCGGCGACGCCACCCGCCCCGTCGACGAGGTGCTCGCGGCGCTCGGCGACGAGTGGTCGCCGTCGTTGCTTCGTGGCGTGACATCGGCACCGGCGTTCGTCATCGAGGCCGGCACGGTCCGTCGCCGTGGTGAGGACGAGCCGTTCGAGCCACCGACGGATGTGTCGACCACCCGGGGCGTGCTCTGCGGTCGCAGCTGGCCGGCGCTCGTGATGGCGATTCCGGCGTCCGAGGCCACCGGATCGGTGACGGTCAACGCCCGCGTGGGTGCGGCGCTCGGGGTCCTGCCCGGAGACGAACGACACTTCGATGCGGGCGACGGCGAGCTCCGGCTGCGATGGCACTCGCCTCATCACCGCCAACCCGAACTCTCGGGTCTCGCCGCCGCCTCCCCGGAGGCCGTCACGGACGATCTCCTGATCGTCCGACTCGACCGTCGGGCGCCGATGGCCGCGGTCGAGGTGTTGGGCGCCGAGGCGAGCCCCGACGTGATCGAGCTCGCCGGGCTGCTCGGCCTCGACGTCGCCACCATGGCGGTCGATCTGGCCGAGGCGCTCGACGTGCACGGTGATCAGGCTGCGGCGGCGTTGCGGCGCCGTGGCGATCGACGACTCGCCGAGGTGGTGGCCGGAGCGACCTGGCGCTGACCCGGAGCGCCCCCGATCAGGTCACCTGACGGAAATCTGACGTGATCTGTCAGACATCTGCCAGTGGGATCGCGGAGAGTACGGCGATGTCGACGGGGGACCATGTGGAGCGTGTGACGGCCGACGTCGTCGCTCGACTCCACACCGCGAGCCGCGGTTCTCGGCGGGCGTGGCTCGACGATCAGCTCGTCGTGCAGCTCGCCGCCGTGGCCGATGCCGACGACCTCACCGGCGACGACGTGGTGGCCCGGGTGCACACGGCGGCGTTCGACACGATCCCGGAGCGACGAGACGTGCCGGCCCTCGGCGACGACGAGGTCGCCATCTGGCGGGCGGCGTTCTCGATCCAGCTCGACGACGCGCTGGTGGTCGAGCCCGGCGCGGCACGCCACCTCCGGCTGTTCGAAGCCGTGCACCTGGCGCTGCTGGAGCTCGAGTCGGATGCGGCCACCCGCCTCGACCGGCAGAGCATCCGCAATCGCCACCGGTCGGCGTTGCGACGGCTCGAGGCCTCAGCGGTCGAGCCAGCCGTTGGCGACGACGGTGGCGACGCCGTCGATGCGGTTGTCGACGCCGAGGCGGGCCCAGATGTCGTTGAGCGCGCGGTAGAGGGTGCGTTCGGCGAGTCCGTGGTCACGGGCGATGTCGACGATCCGACCGCCCTCCCGTAGTCGTCGGAGCCAGTTCAGTTCTTCGTCGGTGAGTGGGCACGGGTCGACGTGGTCACGCAGTGTCTGCTCGACGCGCGCCGCGGCCTCGAGCAGTTGGTTGGCGGCGGGTGCCGACACCATGGCGGCGAGACGGCCGAAGGGCATGATCGGCGGTGTCGTGTCGTCGAGTTCCTCGAGTGGCGGTGTGGCCACGGCGGCTCGTGGTGCGGCTTCGGTGATCGCACCGGCAACGGCGCGCAGGTAGGTGCCGACGACGCTCGCATCGTCGTCGTCGGCGAGGTGCTCGTCGATGATCCGGGCCCGATCGTCGAACGAGCGGGCGAGCCCGACCAGGTAGGGCCAGGGCAACGTCTCGGCGTACACGTCGACCGCGGCCGCGTGGTAGTCGGGGCAGAGCATGTCGTCGACATCGCCGGGCGTGATGCCGAGCGCATGGCCCTGGACGATCGACGCGGCGAATCGACGCACTCGTCGGGCCACCAATCCGATCTCGCTCAGAGGATCCGGCGACATCACGACCGTGCATTCTGATGGGTCAAAATGCGTCACGTCATGGGTGAGGGCCACGGATGCCCAATTTTGGGGAGTTCCGTGGGCCGACCGTCTCGGACTCTGGGATCCGAGCGGTTTCTGACGGCTCGAGCGGCTCGGACAGCACCGACCGTCCACCGGGAACCACGCCCGGTCCGACACCTACGATCGAGCCATGGTCGACCAGCGCGCACTGCTCTCCCACGACGCCATCGGCCTGTCGGAGCTCGTCCGGGCCGGGACCGTCTCGGCGGCGGAGCTGCTCGACGCCACGATCTCTCGCATCGAGGCGCTCGACGGGCAGATCAACGCCGTCGTCGACCGGGCGTTCGATCGGGCTCGGGAGTCGATCGATCGGGTTCCCGAGGACGGACCGTTCGCCGGGGTTCCGACCTTCGTCAAGGATCTCGTCGACGTCGAGGGTCTCCGACGCACCGAAGGGTCACGACTCCGAGCCGAGCACCGGAGTGATGCCTCACCCGACTACGTGATGGCCCTCGAGCGATCCGGACTGGTCATCGCCGGAAAGACCAACACCTCGGAATTCGCGTCGTTGCCGGTCACGGACAACGAGTTGTTCGGCCTCACCCGGAACCCGTGGAGCCCCGACCACTCCCCCGGCGGTTCGAGCGGCGGGTCGGCCGCAGCCGTGGCCGCCGGGTACACACCGATCGCTCACGGGACCGACGGCGGCGGCTCCAACCGGATCCCCGCGTCGGCCTGTGGGGTGTTCGGGATGAAGGCGAGCCGGGGCCGCCAGCAGAGCGGCGAGCTCGACGGGACCGACCCGGTGTTCAAGACCCATCACGCCATCACCCGCTCCGTGCGTGACAGCGCGGCACTGCTCGCGGTGACCGAGCGCCGGTCGGGCGGGCCGTTCGACCCGATCGGCCGCGTCACCGATCCGATCGACCGTCCGTTGCGGATCGGGGTGAGCCGGGCCGACGTGCTCGGCCGAGCCCCCGATGCTGCGGCCTCGGATGCCCTCGAGTCGTCGATCTCGTTGCTCAGCGAGCTCGGCCACGAGGTCGTCGAGGTCGCGGTCCCGGTCGATGGGGAGATGTTCTTCGAGGCGTACCGGAACCTGTTCCTGTCCCGCACGGTCGGCCTGCTCGACTTGATCGAAGCCCAGGCGGGCGTCCCCGTGGAGCAGACCGGGCTGTTGACGACGAACACGATCGGCTTGATGCGTCTCGGGGACGAGTTGCCGCCGGACGCCGGCGCACGTGCCGACGCCTACCGCGTGGCGATGACCCGGTCGCTGGCCGACTTCTTCGAGCCGATCGACATGTGGATGTCGCTCGTGATCCCCTTCGCGACCGTGGCGATCGACGAGTTCGATCCGTCGGCTCCGTTCGACTCGGGACATGCCGAGCGGTATCTGAGTTCGGCACCCGTGGCGAACATGGCCGGGCTGCCGTCGATGTCGGTGCCGCTCTGGTTCGACGCACCGAGCGGCGTTCCCATCGGCACGATGTTCACCGGCGCCGCCGGCGACGACGGTCTGCTCTATCGCCTCGCGTTCCAGCTCGAAGCCGCCCGCCCGTGGTTCGAGCGTTGGGCGCCGGGCTCGGCGATGTTTCTCTGACCTCGGGCGCCGCGACGCCGCGACCGACTTCGGGGGTGTGTGGTCGGTCCCCGACGCCTCAGCCGTGCGGGAGCACGACCGCCTTCTCGCCGGTCTTGATGGCGGCGTAGCGCTGGGCGTGCTCCACCGTGACGGCGTCGTCGAGGCTCACCCGCAGGCCGTAGTCGCTCGCGAACGTCGTGGTGATCTCGGCGGCGACCCGCTCGCGGAGGCGCTGGACGTCGTCACCGATCGACTGGAGGAACGGGGTGAGCAGCCACCCGCCGATCGACCATGCGAAGCCGACGCGTTGGTGCATCACGATGGGGCTCGGGTCGAGGCGGCCGTACACGTACACCTGGGTGTTCTGGCCGGAGCCGTAGCGGCTGAACTCCTGGCCGGCGCTCGCCACCTTCTCCATGGCGGCGAGGAGGGTGCCGGCCTGTTCGCCGCCGCCGATCGCATCGAAGGCGATGGTGGCGCCGGTGGCGGTGAGGGCGGCGACGAGGTCGTCGTCGAAGGTGTCGGCCGAGGTGTCGACCACGTGCTCGGCGCCCTGGGCCCGAAGGAGCTCGGCCTGTTCGGGTCGGCGGACGAGGTTGACGAGGCCGATGCCGTCGTCGAGGCAGATCCGGTTGAGCATCTGGCCGAGGTTGGAGGCGCCGACGGTGTGGACGAGGGCGGTGTGGCCTTCTCGGCGCATGGTCTCGGTCATGCCGAGGGCGGTGAGCGGGTTCACGAACCAGGCGCAGGCCTGCTCGGGGGTGGTGCCCTCGGGCATGGCGAGGCACTGGCTGTGGTGGAGCACCCGGTACTCGGCGTAGCTGTCGCCGGAGATGAACCCGACGACGGCGCCGTCGAGGGCGGTGGCCTCGGCGTCGGAGCCGGTGGCGATGACGGTGCCGCCGCCTTCGTTGCCACACGGCATGGCCTGGTCGAAGCGGGCCGCCATCGAGTCGAGCCCGGCGGTGATGGTGGTGGAGACCGAGCCGTCGCCGGCGGTGGCTTCGGCGAGGCGGGAGCCGGCGAACATCATGCCGAGGTCGGACGGGTTGATCGGGGCGGCGCCGACCTTGACGAGCACGTCGCCGGGGCCGAGCTCCCGCAGCGGCTGTTCGGTGATGGCGAGCGTGATGGTGCCCTCGGCGGTGAGGGTGGAGACGAGGGCGCGGGTGCTGGTCGGCAGATCGGTCATGTGGTCATCGTCCCCGAGGGGTGATGGCCGGCGCCAGTGGGCGGCGGCCGACGCCAGTGAGATGTGGTTCGGCGATGTCGCCGCCACTCAGCCGGCGAGGGTCCGGAGGAAGGCGCCGGCGTCGGTCGACACGCCGTGGGCCCGCTCGCCGAGTTCGGCCGGCACGTCGGGGTGGGTCGGGTTGATGCGGAGCAGCCGCCATCCCTCGAACCGGTCGGTGATGGCCTCCCCCGGCCACCGGATGACCGACGGGGTGTTGAAGCCGGCGCCGATCTCGATGATCAGGCCGTTGCCGGTGGCCCGCTCCCGGAGCCACGCCGCCATGCGGTCGGCGGCGGGTCGCCAGTGGTCGTCGATGAAGGAGGCGTCCTTGCGGACGTTCATGAAGACCGGGCCGCCGCAGTTCGGGCAGCGCGGGACGAGGGCGGGGTCACGGAGGCGTTGGGTGGCCGGGTCGGTGGCGTCGACCATGGCGTCGAGTTCGTCCTTCCAGGTCCAGACGTCACGGGTGCACGGTGTCTCGCACTGCATGAGGGCGTAGTCCCCCTGCGGTGTGTGGATCCGTGCGGGGTCGAACCCTCGCCGTTCGAAGAACCCGTCGACGTTGGAGGTCATCACGAACACCTCGTCGTCGTCGAAGGTGCCGGCCAGTCGATGCAGGTCGTCGTAGGGCTCGGCCCGGTCCCAGGTGTGGCGCACGAGGTTCACGTGGTTGGCCCAGTAGCCCCAGAAGAGAGCCTCGTCGGTCGGGGGTCGGCCGATCATCTCGTACTGGGCCCGGACGCCGTACTGGAGCATTCCGGGGAAGTGGCGAGCGAAGAGTTCGGTGTCGCCGTAGTCGATGCCGGCGGCGGCGGTGAGCCCGGCGCCGGAGGTGAGGAAGAGGGAGTCGGCTCGTTCGAGCCAGTCGTGGGCGAGCTCGAGGTCGGTGGTGGTCTCTGTCGTGGTCGGCTGGTCGGTCATGTGAGCAACCTCCGGTAGTGGTCGGCGTCGCGGTCGGTGAAGCAATCGATGACGATCCGGTCGAAGCGGCCGGGATGGCGATCGAGGCCGTCGGTGATGGTGTCGAGGGCGATGCGGGCGGCCCGGTCGGCGGGAAAGGCGAACACGCCGGTGGAGATCCCGCAGAAGGCGACGGTGCGGATCGTGTCGACCTCGGCGGCGAGGTCGAGGCAGCGCCGGTAGGCCGAGGCCAGTTGGTCGATCTCGGTCGGGGTCGGCGAGGTGCCCGGCTGGAGCTGCGGGCCGACGGTGTGCAACACGTGGCGGCTCGGCAGCGCATGGGCCCGGGTGAGCTTGGCGTCGCCGACGGGTTCGAGCTCGCCCTGGATGGTCATGATCCGCTGGCAGTCGTCCCGGAGGCGGGGGCCGGCGGCGGAGTGGATGGCGTTGTCGATGCAGGCGTGGCCCGGGACCCGACAGCCGAGCATCCAGCGGTTGGCGGCGTTGACGATGGCGTCGGCGTCGAGCCGGGTGATGTCGGCGACGACGAGGCTCATCTCCTCGGCGTGGGGGTGGTCGGCGGCGGCCGGGCCGAGTGTGGGGTCGTCGGCGAAGGTGGGCAGGTCGGCGACCCGGATCACACCCCGTTCGGCGGCGACGGCGACGTTGATCGCCTCGATGCGGGTGACGAGTTCGTCGGGCAGGGTGAAGGCGTCGACCGGAGCGAGGGCGTGGCGCAGTCGGCTGAGCGCGTCGACCGGGTCGACGGCGTCGTCGGCGAGCTCGGGGGCGACGGCGGTGAGCACGTCACCGACGGACGAGCGCCAGTCGGAGTCGGGTGCGATGTCGACCGGTGCGTCGAGCTCCACCGCCGTGCGGTAGCGCTCCAGTTCGAGTGCGGGGATCGATTCGCTCACCAGGCCTCCTCACCGTCGACGACCGACAGGTGAGTATGAGACTCGGGCGCACGTGGTGCCGAGGTGAACGGGCGACGACCTGTGGTGAAAACCCGACGAGCCGGGCCGGATCGTCAGGTGACGGCCGTGATCCAGGTGCCGAGCCCGAGGAACGTCGCGAGCTGCATGCCGACGAGGAGGCGGAGCTGAGTGTTCAAGGCCGAGAACAGATCGCCTCGGAGCTGGCCGATGTCACCCCGAAGTCCGCCCATCTCGCCCCGCAGCTCTGCGATCTCGGCTCGAACCTCCGACTCGAGACCTTCGAACCTCGACGCGAGGCGAACCTCGAGATGTTCAAGATCCGTCTTCGTGGCGAACTGGTCGTACTCCACTGGTGGCATGGCCTCCATCGCGATCCCGGCGAGGCGTTCGTCGAGCACTCGCTCCAACACCTGCCGCAGGTCGAGTCGTTCATTCTCTGAGATCGCCATTGTGGGCCCCTCGTCCAGCGCTGCACAAGGCACCGCATCCGCATGTGAGGCCAGCCCGAGCCGGCGAGAGTCGAAGCTTCTCACCGGGGTGTGACAGCGACCCGCCGTCAGGGAGCGGCGAGGTAGCGGTCCGAGGCCCAGCCGGTCACACCGTCGTGGGTCACCTCGACCCAGCCGTCGGCACGGTTGCCGGTGGCCTGCACCGTGGCGCCGACGGGGGCGCCGCCGACGATCTCGAAGTCGGGGCCGGCGCCGCTGCGGAGATTGAGCCCGGCCGGCACGCCGACGACGACGAGCGGGCCGATCTCCGACACGGTGCTGGTGGTCGCCACGGTCGTCGTGGTGGTGGAGGTCGGATCGGGGCCGGGGTCGACCCGGTCGGTCGGCTGGAGGTGGTCGGCCACCATCCAGCCGGTGAGGCCTTCGATGCGGACCTGGATCCAGCCGTCGGCAGTCTCGCCGGTGGCTTCGACGATGCGGTGCTTCTCGTAGCCCCGGATCACGTCGTACTGGATGCCCGGTCCGTTGCGGAGGTTGATGCCGACGGGCACACCGACCATCTCGAGCCGCTGGAGGGTGGTGGCGGGTTGTTCGATCACGCTGCCGAGCACGACGGCGGCGGTGGTGGGTGGGGCGACGACGGCACGGTCGACGGCACCGACGGTCTTGGAGGCCGGCTCGGCGGAGGTCTCCTCCGTGATGACCGAACAGGCGGATCCGGCGACGGCGAGGGCGATACACGCCGAGACGGCGCGGGCGGGAAGGCGGGACATCGAACGGGCTCCTTGGACGACGTCACCTCCCATCGGCCCCGACAGGGGTCGGGTGAGCCGAGGTGCCGAACCCCCACCACACCGAGGGGTTCGCACGGCGAGACGACTCACGGCGGCTGATCATCTGGCGGGGCAGGCGAGCCAGAGGCCGCTCGGGTCCCGCTCGGCCTCGGCCTGGCTCCTCGACCAGGAGGCCCGCCACGAGCGACTTCGCTCCCGTCGGTCCGCCACGCGACCACGGTGCGGTCGGGTCGGAGTTCGTGACGCCATCCGCTGTCGTGTTCGGCGTGGTGGTGCCGGACACAGAGCGGCAGCAGGTTGTCGATCGTCGTGTTCGAGCCGTTCCACGGTTCGACGTGGTGGATCTCGCACCGGGAGAACGACGCGTCGCACCCCGGATGGCCACAGGTCGGATACATCGCCGCCAACGCCCGTCGCTGCCGGGCCGTGGCCAACCGTTCGACCTTCGCCGCCCGGTCGACGACGCCGTCGGGCCCCATCACGACCACCCACCACTCGGCCTCACACGTGAGCCGGCCGAACGCCGCCGGGCCGATCGCCACACCGTCGTCGGTCTCGCACAGCGTCCCCGGGTGGAACCCCGACCGCACCGTCTCGAGGTCGACGTGCACGCTGATCCGAGGCGCCCCCGATCCCGGGCCGCCACCGGCGCCCGAGCCATCGACCGCACCGCCCATCACGGCCAGGAACGCCGCCACGTCGGTCGCTGCGCACCGCTTCGCGCCGTCGGCCACCAGCGACGCCTTCGCCGCATCGATCCGACCGTGCAGTTCGGCATGACGGACCGGGTCGAGCGTCAGCCGGGTGATGCCCATGCCGGTGACGTCGTCGATCCAGGCGTCGACTCGCGACGCTTCGACCTGCCGGGACTCCCGCTCCGCGGCGGAGGTCGCCGACTCACACGAGCGGGCGAGGTCGTTGACCCGCCGCCGGAACGTCTCGGCCGGGAGGTCTTTCGCTTTGTCTCGCAGCCAGGCACCGTGCTGGGCGAACTCGGCCGAAGCCTCATCGTCGAGCCGGCCGAGGGCGGAGGCAACAGCGTCGACATGTGCCGGCGGGATCAGACCCGCCTCATGGGCCTGCCCGACTTCGGGCACGACCTCGGCGACATCGGCACGGCGTTGCTCCCGCCGGGCCTGGGCGCCGGGCACCGACCCGTCGGCGATCAGGAGGTCGACCGCCGGGGCGGGCCCCACGTCGGCGGCATCGAGCCGGGCCAATGTCGACAGCACACCGGCGAGCAACGACTGGGTCCGCCGAATCCGGCCGACCAACGCCCGCCGCTCCCCCACGCCCAGACACTCGAGCTCGCACGAAGCGAACTCGTCGGCCAATGCACGCACCATCGACGCACCGGCAACCGCCATCACACACCTCCTCCGAACGTCGTCGGGGAACCCGAGCGGACTCGGGAATCAGAAGCTGGGAGTGGAGGCCGAAGCCGTCGAAGCCGACCGGACCAACGGGCCCGAGCGGGATGCGATCACACTACGCATGGGGTGTGACAGCGAACGTCGAGCGGGGTCGACCGGCACCCCCCACGTCTGCGGGGGTCGGTCTGTGTGCTCGGACCTCGACCGCCGATGGGGACCCATGGGTGTTCGCCGCTTCTCCCCGCTCATCTGTCTCGCACTCCTGGCCGCCGGCTGCTCGAGCAGCGGCGAGGCAGCCGAGAGCCCGGCGACGACCACGACGATGCCGAGCTCCACCACGTCGACGACGGGGGCACCCACGACCGCGCCAGACCTCACGTTCGAGGATGTGCTCCGGGGTGACGCCGAGCCGACGCCAGCGTGCACGCTCGACCCATCCGCCGAACCGACCGTCACGACGGGTGAGCTCACCGACATCGGGCTGTCGGCCGTGGTCGCACAGCCGTGCGCCGGCAGTGAGGAGATGTCGATCTCGGTGTTCACCGCCGGACCGGAGGTGGTCGAGCTCGACCCGGTGATGCTCGCTCATGCCGCGACGATCTCCGATGGGCAGCTGCTGACCGACCATCTCGCCGACGGCGTCGAGTCCACGCTCGTGTGGGCGGCAACCGACGGTCGACTCGCACTCGTCGACCAACAGATCGCCGCCACCACGACCACAACTGCTACGTCGCCCACCACGACATCGGAGGCTGCGCCGGCCATCGACGATGCGTCCTTGAGCGCGCTCTGCGGCCTCTACATCAACTGGATCGACCGGGATGACTACTTCGACACGAGCCAGGCGGAGACCGTGATGGGCTATCTCGGAGACACCGGTCAGACGGAACGCCTCCGCCTGTTCGAGACCGCCACGAACGATGAGACCGACTGGCTCGAGAGCTTCGACGCCTTCGCCTCGTTCGACGACAGCGTCATGGAGGAGTGTCGGGACCAGTGGCTCGCCGACGTGCCGAGCCGCGGCGGAGACAACCCGGCTGCCTTCGACGTCTTCTTCGAGGCTCTCGGCACGGGCGACCGGGCGCTCGCCGCCACGGTGGCGACGCAACGAGCGCTGGCGAGCGACCGGTGGAACGGCTGGAACAACCACCCCAGCGCCGACCCAATGGACACCGAAACGGTGACGAACCCACAGGGGACGTTCAACGCTGCAGACGACACGGCCTCGTTCCTGCTCGCACCCACGCTGCACCTCTACTGCGAGTTCGCCGACGGGGTTGTTCTTTCGTGCGTCAGCGGCGAGTAGTACCCACTGCGAAGCCCAAAGGCCCGAAGCCTGCGGGGGCCTGGCGAGGCCGAAGCGCCGCCGTCTTTCAAGGGTCGCCGCGAAGCCGGCCGAGCATCACGACTTCTTCGACCGACGGAGATTGCGGAGATCGTTCGCACCGCCGGAGGCGCGCCCTGCCGGTGACCGGCCAGAAGAGTCGAGAACCCTTTGGATCTGTGCAACGCTCGATCGCCGTTGGCCCGTCCGGGATGAAGAGGAGCCTTGTGTGACCGACCGTGTCAGCGTGATCCAGTGGCAGCCGGTTGTCGATGCCGCAGCACAATTCCTTGAGGTCCCGGATTTCGAGGACCAGGAGCGCGGCTACAAGCTGGAGGTCGCCGCGTCGGTCGGGGAACTCGCCGCCGCCGTCCAGTCCGGCGGCGACGTGCAGGCTGCGCTCACCGCAGCGCTCCGACACAAGCGAAACAACCTTCTGTCCTGGCAGCTGGTTGATACCTACCTGAAGTGGGCCAAATCGAAACCGGTCGAGTCGACAGCCGGGCTCGAGGCCGCCTTCGACTCGTCGGTGACTCATCGCGAGGCTCTGGAGCGCTATCTCAACCATCTGCCCAACGAGGTTGCGTCAGGACGCGGCACTCGCCTCTCGCTCGGATCCTTCATGCTGATGGGTCGGGGCGAACCAGAGCAGACGCCGATCTACCGGTCGCAGGCGGTCGCCAACGTCAGGAAGCTCACCGGGTGGCAGTCGGACCCCGAGTCGGACGTCGACGACTACTTCGATGCCGTTGCGATGTTCGACGAGTTCCAGGCCGCCGCCGTGAGCGCTGGCGTCGATGTCCAAAGCCCGCTGCACGCTCAGGGCCTGCTCTACGCAACGACCTCTTGGGAACCAAGCACCGATTGGCCACGAGCGCTCGTCAACGCAGTCACCACGCTTCGGAGAAGCCGCCTTATGACCAAGTCTCTCGATCTCGCGACGGCACTCGCCGACTACGACCGATCCGAGGCCGCCGAGCGACTGCAGCTGGCGGCCGACCAGCGAAACGACTTCGTCGAGCGCTTTCCAACCTCGGCGTGGGCCGACCTCTCGCTCGAGCAATACGCACTCGGTTTGCCCGAGTCCAAGGCCGGAGTCAGCTACCAGCTTGAGTTCGTTGCGACCGACTGCGGCTCGATCGGGGGTGGATCAGCGAACAAGCATCTGATCTACTTCAGCTCCGACCGGGACGCCTTCAAGTTCGACTACGAGAAGTACGGCGACGACGTGACCGCCTGGTCCGAAATTCGTACCGGCTACCAGCAACTCATCGAGCGAGCAGCCGAGGGCGACTTCGAGAGCATCGATGAGATCGACGCCCTTTGGGCGGCGCCGTCGGTTCGCACGAAGGTCGCCTGGATGTACTTCCCCGACCAGCTGATGCCGATCTACAGCGAGAGCCATCTCGACTTCTGGCTCAGCATCTTCGGCGTCGAGGCGGCCAAGAAGGGCCGGATGGCGAAGAACCGCCTCGTCTTCGAGACGCTCGCGGCGATGCCAGAGTTCGAGGGTTGGCAGACCCTCGAGATGATGCACTTTCTCTACTGGTGGACCGACCCGAACCCAGGTCACACCATTGTGAAGATCGCACCGGGTGAGGATGCTCGGCTTTGGGCGGAGTGCCTGGCAAGTGGCCAGATCCGGCTCGGTTGGCCCGGGACCGGGGATCTGTCCCAGTTCGAGAACGACGACGAGCTCCGGGCCCACTACTCGGCCCACTACCCGGACGACAACAAGTCGACGACGACGAAGGCGATCAGAGCGCTCCGCACCTTCCGGGACCTCGAGGAGGGCGACATTGTCGTCGCCAACCAGGGGACGAAGAAGGTCGTCGGCATCGGCCGCGTGACCGGCGGGTACCGCTTCGACGCTGAGCTCACCGACTACCGCCACACCGTCGAGGTCAACTGGTTCGACACCACACCTCGCGACGTCGACTTCGGGGCCGCCTGGCGGCCAACCCTCGTTGAGATCAAGCCCGACGACTATCACCGGCTCATCCGACAGCAGGCCGCCGCTCGCGGACACGAGCCTGTCGCCGCTCCCCTGCCCCAGGTGCCTGCGCTGCACCGGGAGGCCGAGCGGCTGCTCAATCGGACCGGCCAGATCATCTTCTACGGCCCGCCCGGTACCGGGAAGACGTACTCAGCCCGACGACATGCGGCCTGGCTACTCGGCGGCGGCTCGGCCGTGCCCGAGGCGGCTCGTGCATTCGGGCCGGCGACGGATCTTCAAGGGCACGAGGCCGAGCTACTGACGGCAGCGACGTCAGACGAGCGGCCCTCGTGGGTCGTCGTCGCCAACCCGAGCTATTGGAGCTTTGACGAGCTCTTCGAGAAAGGCTGGGAGGACTTCGACTACGGACGGCTCCAGCGCAACTTCGACGAGTTGCAGTCGGGCGACGAGGTTTTTGGCTACGAAGCGACGCCCGTCAAAAAGTTCGTTGCGACGGCTCGCATCTCGAGAGCCCTCTATACGAACGATCGCGACCGGAAACAGATCGACATTGAGGCCGGCGTCAGACCTCCCCGATCCGTGTCTTGGGAAGAGCTCAACGCGGACCCGATCATGGCTGCTTCGGAGCCCCTCACCCATCGCATGCAGGGCACGCTGTTCCGCCTTGAACCGCACGAGGCGGCGAGACTCCGCCAGCTCGCCGGCCTGGACACCGAGTCAGGCTCGGCAAACACGGGCGTCGCTCGCCTGACTCGGGTCACCTTCCATCCGACGTACGCCTACGAGGACTTCATCGAGGGCTACAAGCCCACAGAATCCGGCAACGGCGGGCTCGAGCTCACGATGCGCGACGGCATCTTCAAGAAGGTCTGTCGTGCAGCGGCGGCCGACCCGGACAATCCGTACGTGATCATGATCGACGAGATCAACCGCGGGAACGTCCCCAAGATCTTCGGCGAACTCATCACGCTCATCGAGAAGGACAAGCGGGGTATGCCGCTCACCCTCCCGCAGTCGGGTGAGCCATTCCACGTCCCGCCGAACGTCCACATCATCGCCACGATGAATACGGCCGACCGGTCAGTGCACGTGCTCGATGCGGCCCTTCGCCGACGATTCGCGTTCGTCGAGCTGATGCCCGACCACGAGCTCTTGTCGTCGAAGGTCGGCCCACTCGCGCTCGATGAGTTCCTCGATCGGCTCAACGAGAAGATCCGTTCGATCATTGGCCGGGAGAAGCAGGTCGGCCACGCCGTTCTGATGAGCGAGGGCGCCCCCGTGGCGTCAGCCGCCGAGTTCGCGTTGGCCTTCAAGTACGAGCTGCTGCCTCTGCTGCAGGAGTACACCTACGGCAACTACAACGACTTGGCCGAACTCCTCGGACCCGAGGTCATCAACGAGGAGCGGCAGCTCCCGAACCTCGAGATGATCGACGATCCTGAGCGCCTGGTCGAAGCGCTCGCCAAGCACCTGACCGCTGCCTGACCATGTTGTGCGAGCTGTCGGAGTACCAGTCGAGAACCTTCGACTTGGGCGAGCCGTCCGTCGAGGATTTGCGCCTCGCAGACGAGCTCAACGCTGACTTCGAGAAGAAGCTCGAGCTGCGCTGGTTACACAACGGGAAGCTCGAAGTGCGAGCGTCGAGCTGGGTCGGCGTGGTTGTTCTGAGCAACGCCACCATTCACGTCCGACCGAAGCTGGCCGGCGACGAACTCAACCTCGTCCGGATGATCGAATACGCCGGCGGTCTACAGCGTCTGCGCACCTCGAAGATCGAGCGACGGCTCGATGCTGAGCGTGAGGGCCTGCTCGACCTGATCTGCCAGCTCCTAGCGTCCGAGGCGGAGTCGCTCCTCCTCGACGGCTTGATACACGACTACACGACCGAGGAGGACTCGCTTCCAGCGCTCCGCGGCTCGCTCCGATTCCGGGAGCAGGCGACTCGCCGATTCGGCCAGCTCGATACGTTGGAGTGCCGCTTTGACGAGTTCAACGCTGACGTGTTCGACAACCAGTTCCTGGCCGCCGGCGTCGCCGCCGGCTCGCGCCTCTGCCAGTCGCCCGCGACGAGGCGTCGACTGCGACGCATCGAGCAACACCTGGCAGCCATCACGAGCACTGGGCCTCACGACGCCGGCTTCTACCTCGACCGCCACTCCTACACCCGCCGAAACGAGCGCTACCGAACGGCGCACGAACTCAGCCTCGTGCTGATCGACCGATCGGGCATCGACGACGTCTACCGCGGTGGCAAGACTCGCTCGTTCTCGTTCCTCCTCAACATGAACGACATCTTCGAAGCCTTCGTCGCCAAGATGGTCGCAGAGGCGTTCGAGGGATCGCCGTGGCGGGTGACCCCGAGCCGAGCACACGGCTCGGTCATTCGCCGGGCCGACACGAAGCGGACGTACACGTCGATCATCCCCGACATCGTGCTCAGCAACGGCGATGAGGTCGTCCCACTCGACTGCAAGTACAAGCTCTACGAGGGCAAGAAGCTGTCGACGGCCGACGTCTACCAGACGTTCCTCTACGCCTACAGCTTGTGCGACCCAGCCGACCCTCGGGCGGCGATCATTTACCCGGCGGTCGCCCCAAAGATTCGCCCTGAACTCGAGATCGCACGCCCCGATCAGCCCGCTGCGGCCAAGATCTCGGGCCTGGCGATTCCGTTGCCCTCGATGCTCGAGGCACGGGCTGACCGTTCGGCGTGGGCACGGGCCCTCGCCGATCTTCGCGCTGAGATCGAGACCGTTCTTGGAGGAACCAATCCGACTGCGGGCGAGCGGCCTCGAGCAACGACACGTCGTTGAACATGTTTGGGCTAGCTTGCGCTGGTGCACGGTCCGCTAGATCTTCTTCGCCGACTGTTGTCAGCTGCCGACGAGCGCGGCTACGCACCGTCGTACCGCATGGCAGGAGACGGCGCTCTCCCGCTCGTGCGATGGGTTTGCCCCGAGCCGGGCTGCGGCATCTCTGTGCATGAGCGCGGTGATGCGCCGGAGTGCGAGCTCCACGGGGTTGAGATGCAGGTGGACGAGCCCCCGCTCCCATAGCGACGTTCAGTCGCCGGGCTCCCGACTCGTGAAGTCCGTCGCCAACGAAACAAGCGCGGACCCGTAGGCAGCCGTCGATCGCAACGCCGCTGATCGAGCAACCAGACCCAGCGTCGTCAGGAGCGCCACCAGCACCACGGCGTCGACCCACACCTCGTTGAGCGCGAGCTCACCGGCAACCGCCACAACGACGAGAGCCACCGCGGCAATCAAGCCGGTCAACCAAACGAAGAAGAGGTGGACGTACATGTCGAGTCGAAGTCGATGCATGTCGTGTTCCTTCACGATCCGATCGGGGCTCGTCGCGATGACGTGGCCGATCCACGTTTCCATCGGCACACCAGCCACGGTTGACGCTCGGTCCTCGAACGAGCGAAGAACGTTGCCGAGACGAGTTGGCATCACCCGTTCTTGCTTTGGGTAGTCGAAGAACGAGCGCCTCACGGCTTCGAGGTCGCGCTCCAGACTCGGCGACGCCTTGCCAGTTTCGCCATCGCGTTTCCTGGCGAGCTGCAGCCGTCGCTTGTTGAGCCCAGCCCTCTTCCTCACGTGCCGATTCACCAGCGCCCGAGAGGCAGCCCGCGTCGCACGGTTGGGAGCCCAATATCCCTCCATTGCTCGGATCATGGAGTACTGGAATGGTTGCGTGACAACGTTGACGAGGACGACTGCAAGGGCGATCCCGACCCACCGCTGCCATTCGCTCCCGGCCAGTGTCTCCGCAGCTCCGTATACGCCAAAGTCATCGCTTTGGTGGAGGTCATGAAGGAAGACCACGCCAACCGTGGCTGCGATCGACGGGAACCAAGAGCTCACTCCAAGCAGCGAGAGCGTCCTCGCAAGGAGCTCGTTGACGGCGGTGCTGTTTTCGACTGCCTGGGAGGCGGCCACCCGAGCCGCTGAGTTCGTCATGTAGGCCTATCGGACTACGGCACCGGAATTCAAACGGCCTAGAAGCGACCGCACCGTGGAAGTGTGCTGGAGTGTCGGAGCCGGGGGTGCTCATGAGCAACGACATCAACAACCACGCCGCGTTCATCTGGTCGGTCGCCGACCTGCTGCGGGGCGATTACAAGCAGTCCGAATACGGACGGGTGATCCTGCCGTTCACCGTCCTCCGCCGCCTCGACTGCGTGATCGCACCGGTCAAGGACGACATGCTCGCCAAGTACGAGCAGACCAAGGCGGCGGGGATCGAGAACCACGGCCCCGTCCTCGATCGGCTGACCGGTGAGGGGAAGGTCTGGAACACGTCGAAGTACGACATCCCGAAACTCCTCGACGACACCGACCACATCGCAGCGAACCTGCGGGCCTACATCGCCGGGTTCAGCCCCCAGATCCGCGACATCCTCGAACACTTCGACCTCGAAGCCCAGGTCACCCGCCTCGACAAGGCCAACCTGCTCTACCTCGTCGTCTCGAAGTTCGCCGACATCGACCTCCACCCCGACACGGTCTCCAACCTCGAGATGGGCTACCTCTACGAGGAACTCATCCGCCGGTTCTCCGAGCTGTCGAACGAGACCGCTGGTGAGCACTTCACCCCCCGTGAGGTGATCCGGCTGATGGTGAACCTGTTGTTCATCGACGACGACGACCTGCTCGCCAAACCGGGGATCGTGAAGACGATGTTCGACCCCGCCTGCGGCACCGGCGGCATGTTGAGCGTCGCCGAGGACCACCTCCGCCAGCTCAACCCCCAAGCCGAGTTGAAGGTCTTCGGCCAGGAGCTCAACCCCGAGACCTACGCGACCTGCCGCTCCGACATGATGCTCAAGGGCCAGGACGCCGAGAACATCGCCTTCGGGAACTCGTTCTCCGAAGACGGCCACACCGGCAAGACCTTCGACTACCTCCTCGCCAACCCGCCGTTCGGTGTCGATTGGGGCAAGGTCAAAGACGAGGTCACCACCGAGCACGAAACGATGGGCTTCGCTGGCCGGTTCGGCGCCGGTCTGCCGCGCAAGAACGACGGCAGCTTCCTGTTCCTGCAGCACATGATCTCGAAGATGAAGCGCCCCGAGGAGGGCGGCTCGAGGCTGGCGATCGTGTTCAACGGCAGCCCGCTGTTCACGGGCGCTGCTGGGAGTGGGGAGTCGGAGATCCGGCGATGGATCATCGAGAACGACCGGCTCGAAGCCGTCGTCGCCCTCCCAGACCAGCTGTTCTACAACACTGGCATCTCCACGTACTTCTGGATCATCACCAACCGCAAGAGCCCGCAACGCAAGGGCAAGGTCCAGCTCATCGACGCCCGCGACATGTTCGTCAAGATGCGCAAGAGCCTCGGCGAGAAACGCAAGGAGATCTCGAGCGCCGACATCGACGAGATCGTCCGCACCTACGGCAACTTCGAGGAGCGTGTTGCCGACCCCGCGGACGAATCGAAGCAGATCGGCTGCAAGATCTTCCCCAACGAAGCCTTCGGCTTCCTCCGCATCACCGTCGAACGACCCCTCCGCCTCCGCTGGGAAGTCACCCACGACAGAATCGAAGCGCTCAAGGTCGACAAGAAGTTCGCCAAGCTCGACCAGCCTGCGCAGGCGACGATTCTCGATGATCTCGAACCTCTGGTCGGTTCAACCTATGACTCGGACGTCGACCTTCGGAACTCGGCCAAGGCGTCAATGCAGCGTGCCGGCGTGAAGGGCAAGCCACTCGAGAACGCAATCGTCGAGGAGTTCGCTATCCGCGACCCACAAGCCGCCGTCATCGCCGACCGGAAGGGCAACCCCGAACCAGACAGTGACCTCCGCGACAACGAGAACGTGCCGCTCCCCGCGGGTTCCCTCCGGTTCGAGCCCGACCCGTCCGAACGACTTGCGAGCGACACCTTCGTCGCGGAGGTCGAGCAGTACGTCGAAGCCGAGGTGCGCCCTTACGTCGCCGATGCTTGGGTCAATCACGACAAGACGAAGATCGGCTACGAGATCCCGCTCACCCGCCACTTCTACGTCTACACACCCCCGCGACCACTCGCCGAGATCGACGCTGAGATCGGCGCACTCGAGGCGGAGATCCGGGACTTGCTGGCTGAGGTTGGAACGTGACCCCGGTTGTTGCGCTGAAGCGTCTGGCCACCTTCCACAGCGACGAACTACACGAGTCCCGGTCCCTTGTGGCGCTAGAGCACCTTGGCAGCTGGACCGGTGGTTTGCTTCCGGACACCGAACTACCCACCGCGGTCGCCGGACAGAGCGGCGTCGCCGCCGTAGAACCGGGGGACGTCTTGTTCGGGAAGCTCAGGCCTTACCTGGCCAAAGGGCTCTTGGTCGAACAGCCAATGGCTGCGTCGACGGAGCTCATCTGCATAAGAGCTAACGCAGGGACCGACTCACGGTTTCTCGGCTACGTGACTCGATCGGCTGCGTTCGTCGAGTGGTCGATAGCCACGTCCGAAGGCACCAAGATGCCGCGAACGAGCTGGGAGAAGCTCAGCGAGTTCGCCGTTCGACTCCCGGCAGTCACCGAGCAGCGGGCAATAGCGGCCTACCTGGACGCCGAGACCGCCCGCATCGACGCCCTCATCGCCAAGAAGCAGCAACTCATCCAGTTGCTTGAGAATCGATGGGAAGCTCGCCTCGACGAGAGAGTGAAGGGCCCGGAGCACCGACTCAGGCGCGCCGCCGTGTTTGTCGACTACCGAGGAAAGACGCCAGAGAAATCAGCAGCCGGCGTCCCGCTGATTACAGCGTCGCACATCAAGAACGGGTCCATTGCGCATGAGCTAGACCCGCAATTCCTATCCGTAGATGTGTACGCATCGTGGATGCGTCGGGGGTGGCCCGAAGCTGGTGATGTCGTCATGACGACCGAGGCGCCCCTCGGCGAAGTCGCGCAGGTGGTAGATCCGAGGATCGGCTTGGCCCAACGAGTGATTCTCTTGAAGCCGCGACCGGCACTCGCCGACGGCTCATTTCTCAGCTACTCGCTCCGTACAAGTCGATTTCGGAACGCGCTCCTTGCGAATGCGACGGGGTCGACGGCTCTAGGGATCAAGGCCGACCGGCTCAAGGCGCTGCCCGTCGTTCTGCCCGATCTGGAGGCTCAACGTCGGATCGCCTCTGAACTCTCCGCAGCGGAGGACCGGAAGCGGCGACTCCAATTGCTTACTGCCAGGCAAGTCGAGCTTCTCCTGGAGCGCCGACAGACGTTGGTTACAGCGGCTGTGACCGGCGAGTTGTCGACCACAGGAGCTGTGTGATGGCTGGTCCGAAGGAGTTCGACTTCGAGTCGCAGATCTGCGAGTCACTGGTCGCCGACAGCGGCTATGTCGCTGCGAAGATCGGGACAGCACAGGGTGACCCGCGTGACTTCGATCCTATGCGTGGGCTCGACACTGCTGAGCTTTTTGCCTTCGTCGGCGCGACGCAGGCTGAGGCGTGGGCGGAGCTGGTCAGCCGGTACGGCGGCGATCCGGACGAGGCGCAGCGGCAGTTCGCGAATCGTGTTGCGAAGGTGGTCGATGAGCGGGGCACGGTCGAGGTGCTTCGTCAGGGTGTCGATGACCTCGGGGTCAACATCCGGCTCGCTTACTTCAAGCCGTCGACGTCGCTCAATGCTGAGACTCTGGAGCGGTACGCCGCCAATCGGCTCACCGTCACCCGGCAGCTTCCGTACGAGACTGCAGGGAACAAGACGCTCGACCTGTGCCTGTTCGTCAACGGTGTCCCGGTGGTGACGGCTGAGCTGAAGACGCACCTCACCGGCCAGACCGCTGAGAACGCGAAGTCCCAGTACGAGACTGACCGAGACCCTTCGAACACGACGCTCGGCAAGCGAGCCGTCGTCCACTTCGCTGTCGATACCGAGGTGGCATGGATGACCACTCGGCTCGCCGGCAAGCGGACCCGTTGGTTCCACTACAACCTCGGCCGCAACGACGGTGCTGGCAATCCGGACAACCCGAATGGTCATCGCACGTCGTATCTGTGGGAGCAGGTCTGGGAGCGCGACGCGCTGCTCGACATTCTCAGCCGGTTCGTCCATGTCGAGCCGACGGCGAAGGGGAAGAAGCGGGACGGTGCGGTCATCTTCCCGCGGTTCCACCAGTGGGATGCCGTGCTCCAGATCGCCGGTCACGCCCGCGAGAACGGTGCCGGGCACAACTACCTGGTCCAGCACTCGGCTGGCTCGGGCAAGTCGAACACGATCGCGTGGCTCGCTCATCGGCTCTCGACGCTTCACGATGCCGAGGACGCGAAGGTCTTCGACAAGGTCATCGTGATCACCGACCGGCAGGTGCTCGACAGGCAGATGCAGGAGACGGTCGGCCAATTCGAGAAGGTCGCTGGCGTGGTCCAGAAGATCGACGAGAACTCTCAGCAGCTCGCCGACGCGCTCGAAGGCGAGCAAGCCCGGATCATCATCACCACGATCCAGAAGTTCCCGTTCGCGCTCGAGAAGATCTCGTCGCTGCCTGACCGGCGCTACGCCGTCATCGCCGACGAAGCCCACTCCTCACAGTCCGGCGAGACGGCGAAGGACGTGCGCATCGTCCTGCGCCAGCAGTCCGACGAAGCGACACTCGCCGCCGAAGAGCTCCAGGATCTCGGGTCAGCGGAAGAGGTTCCCGATCCGGTGCAGGACGAGCTCGAGAGGCAGGTCGAGGCTCGTGGCCCACAGAAGAACATCAGCTTCTTCGCGTTCACCGCCACGCCGAAGGCTCGGACGCTGGAGATGTTCGGCACCAAGGACGGCCTCGGCGCTGACGGGTCACCTGTTTATGTGCCGTTCCATTTGTACTCGATGCGGCAGGCCATCCAGGAGGGCTACATCCACGACGTCCTCGCGAA
>JAHDBV010000142.1 GCA_020630195.1 Acidimicrobiales bacterium | reverse complement strand
TGAGCTGCTCGATCTGTCCGAGCGCCACGGGCGAGGCGAAGACGTTGTCGAACACCTCGAGCACACCGTCCTCGACGTTGACGCCGTCACCGCTGCGGCCGAGCACGGTGGTGTCGGAGGCGACGATGGCGTCGACCGTGACGGCGATCTCGGCGAGGGTGGCGGGATCGGTCAGGTCACCTTCGACGTAGAGGGCGGCGGGCTCGCCGCCCCGGGCGCCGATGTGGGTGTCGAGGGCGTTCAGGCCCTGCACGAAGTCGGTCTCGGACGAGAAGAAGTCCTCGACGTCGAACTCGGTCGGGACCTGCACGGCCTGGGTCGCGGCGAGGGCGGTGAAGGCCACCGCGGCCGGGAGCACGATCCACGGGTGGCGGGCCACCGAGGCGGTGAAGCCACCGAGCACCGGGGCGAGCCGGTCGGCGGCGTCGGCCACCGGCGCCTGTCCGACCCGGAGTCCGCCACGTCGGCGACGAAGTGCGAACGGGACGACGAGGATCGAGAGCACCGTCACGGCGCCGAGCGCCACACCGGCGGCCGGCTGGATGAACACGAGCAGCAGCACCGTGGCCATCACCATCTGTCCGGCGACGAGGCCGCCGAGCAGTCGGAGAGTGGTGGAGCGACGGCCGGGGGTCGGCGTCGGCACGGCGTCCTCGACGAGGGCGAGGAGGAACGGGGCGACGAGGCCGAGCAGCACATACGCCGAGAGCAGGGCGATGGCGGCGCCGAGGCCGAACTGGGTGATCGACTCGATCCCGGCGACCAGGTTCGACAAGAAGGCCACCGAATCGGAGGCGAGGGCGAGCAGCAGCGCAGCCGACACGGCGGTGAGGCCGGTGGCGAGGGCCGGACGGGCGACCGCGCCCTCGGCCCGTTCCTCCCGATAGCGGCCGATGGCGTGGAAGGCGAAGTCGACACCGAACGAGATCATCGCGATCGGCACGATCAGGGACAGCACGAGGTCGTCCTTGAGGCCGATGAGGTTGGTGATGCCCTTCAGCCAGACGAGCAGGGCGAACAGCAGCGACCCGACGACGGCGAGCGACCAGTACGAGCGGAACACGAGCCCGACGACGATCAGGACGGCGAGCACGGTGAAGCCGATGAAGGGGCCGGCCACGGCGCCCTGCTCCTGGGAGGTGAGGTTCACGTCGATGGCGACACCGTTGACGGTCCAACCGTCCGCGGTGCGCAGCAGCGCCTGGACGTCACGATCGAACTCCTCGATCTCGGTGCCACCACCCAGCGAGACGCTGTTGTTGCCGAAGCCGAGGGCGTCGTTGTCGTGCAGCACCTGGATCGCTGTCGCCGGGATCACCCAACGACCGTCGACCAGGCTCGACTCCACCGAGAGCCCGAGGCGCTGGGAGTCGGCCCCGATGCGGTCGATGATCGACGCTGCGGCCGCATCGATCTCGGCGCCGGTGGCCGTGCCGTCGGCGACCCCGCCGCCGAGCACGGCGTCGACGAGGGAGGCGAGTGTGGCGACCCCGTTGACCTCCGTCTCGAAGGTGGTGTCGTAGTAGCCGAACAGGGTCGAGCCGATCACCGGGTCGTTCTGCACGGCCCGTTCGGCGGCGAGCAGGTTCGCCAGGTTGTCGGGCCGGAGCATGTCGCCGTCGTCGGCGACGGCGATGAGGAACGTCGGGTGGACCGAGGAGACGAACAGGTCGTCGATCCGGTCCCGTGCGGTGAAGACGTCGCCGCCGGGTTCGGTCGATGCCGACTCGGTCGGCGCCATGGTCACGGCCGGGACCGCGAGGGCGAGGGTCGCCAGGATCACGGCGGCGATCACCGCCCGGGGGTGTTCGAGAGCGCGTTGAAGCAGGGGGTACATGTCGAGCTCCTTCGGGCCGGGGCCCGTGGTCAGGGAAGGGGGTGGGGGTTCGGGGGAGGGACGGGGTGCGAGATCAGGGGTCGGACGTCGGGGTGTCCGGACGGTCGAGCCCGAGCGACGGGCCGACGCGGGCGAGCAGCTCGACGGCGCCGGGCCAGTCGAGCTTCTCCATGTTCTGGGCGAGCGAGGCCATGCCGTGGACCCAGGAGAAGACCTGGAACGACACGAATCGGGCGTCGCGTGGATCGTCGAGCTCGGTCAGGATGCGCTGCACGATCGACACGAGGATGTCGAACGGGCCTTCGTCGGCGGCGGGGCCGTCGTCGACGCAGTCGTCGCCGGTGTCCTCCACGGAGATGTGGTTGGAGAACATGATCTGGTAGCGGCCGGGGTTCTCCTCGGCGAAGGTCAGGTAGGCGAGGCCGGCGGCGTGCATGGCATCGAACGGGTCCTCGGTGGCGGCGGCCTCGGCCATCACCGCGTCGAACTCGTTCCAGCACTGCGTGACGGCCTCGACGACCATCTCCTCGTGGCCCTCGAAGTGGCGATACACCGCCGTGGGGGACACGCCGACCTCCCGGGCGATCCCGCGGAGCGTGAGCTGATCGGCCGAGCCGTGACGAGCCATCAGCTGCACGGTGGCCTCGAGCAGCTCGGCCCGCAGGGTCGAGGCGTTGCGTCGGGTGGAGGTTGCGGAGGGAGGGTTCACGGCATCGTCAGACGTTCAGAGGTTGACAGGTGTTCACCATGATGCATCCGTGAACAGGTGTCAACCTTGTGAACGTGTGTCAACCGCCACGTCCGACGGCGCAGCTCAGAACCCGCGCAGCGGCATCTCCGGTCGTTGGAGCCAGTTGTCCGCCGGGTAGGTGGCGGTGCCGTCGATGAGGTGGACCGAGTAGGCGGGCCGGGGGATGTCCGAGCGGTTCGGCAACGATCCGTGGGGGAGGGCACCGTGGAGCACCACACACGATCCCTTGGGCACCTCGAGCGGGACCATGGAGGCGTCGTCGAGCTCGGGCAACGGCGTGTCGTCCAGCTGGTCGAAGACGGTGCCGGCCGACGGGTCGGCGACGTCGGCTCGACGGAAGCGCTCGCGCACCGGGCCGGTGTGCCCGCCGGGTTGGGCCCACAAGCACCCGTTCTCGAGGGTCGCGTCGGCGAGGGCGAACCACAGGCCGATCACGGTGTTCGGCTCGGTCCACAGGAACGTGGCGTCCTGATGGGAGGTCACCTCGCCGCCGATCCGGGGGTGCTTGAAGATCAGCATCGACTGGAGCAGCTTCGGATCCTCGACGCCGAGGTCGGCCACGAGCTCGGGCAGCGGCTCGGCCCGGCTGAAGGCGCTGAAGACCGGGTCGAGGTCGTGCTGGGCGTGACCGATCTTGTTCAGCGCCGCCCGCTTGTCGACCACGAGCCGGCCGTCGTCGTCGAACGCCTCGTCCTCGAAGAAGCAGTCGACCCGGTCGCCCGAGGCGAGGAACACCTCGTCGGAGGTGCGGGTCTGTTCGTCGGTGGTGAACACCGAGCGGTGGGCATCGGGTTCGAAGGCGTCGACGAGTTCGTCGGCCCGGGCCAGCAGCTCGTCACACGCGGCGTCGGGCACCAGGCGCTCGAGGACGAGGAACCCGTCCCGCTCGAACGACTCGATCTGCTCGGTGCTCAGCATGGCCACAGTCTGCCCGACCTAGCCGATGCGGGCCGACACACGGGCTCGTGTGTCCTCGTCGCAGAACGCCGCGCTGATGGCGTTGCGCTGGAGACGGGTCAGCTCGGTGTCGTCGAGATCGAACGCCTCGGCCACGGCGGCCACCTCCGACGAGACCGACACCCCCGACATGAGGCGGTTGTCGGTGTTCACCGTCGCGGCGAACCCGGCCCGCAGGAACGGGCCGACCGGATGGTCGGCGAGCGTCGGCACCGCACCGATCTGCACGTTGCACGAGGGGCACAGTTCGAGGGGCACCCCCTCGTCGAGCACCCGCCGTGCCAGCGCTCCGAGTCCGAGCGAGCCGTCGGCACCGAAGGTGCAGTCCTCGATGAGGCGCACGCCGTGCCCGATGCGCTGGGCCCCGACCTCGAGTGCGGCGTCGATGAGCTCGAGGCCCGGGGGCTCGGAGGCGTGCACCGTGAGCGCGAGCCCGCCCTCGAGGGCGATGCGGCAGGCCTCGGCGTGGTCGGTCGGGGGGAAGCCGGTCTCGGCACCGGCGAGGTCGAACGCGACGACGCCGCCGGGTGCGGCGGGATCGGCGGCCGCCACCGCGGCGCGGGCCACCTCGGCGGAGACGTCACCGGTGCGCATCGCACACACGATCGTGCGGACGTCGATCTCGCGTCCCGCGTCGGCCGCCAGCCGCATGCCCTCGGCGAAGCCGGTGGCGACGGTCTCGATGGCGGCACCGAGATCCCCGACGCCGGGATGCAGCTCCGGTGCGAATCGCACCTCGGCGTAGACGACGCCGTCGTCCGCCAGGTCGACCGCGGCCTCCGCGGCGATCCGAGCGAGCGCCTCGGGCGTCTGGAGCAGCGGCACCGTGTGGTCGAACGTCGCGAGGTACTGCAGGATGTCCCGCGCATCCGCGCCGGCTCGGAACCACGCACGCAGCGCCGTGGGGTCGGTCGTGGGTAGCTCGTGTCCGATCGCGGCCGCCAGTTCCAGAATCGTCTCGATCCGCAGCCCGCCGTCGAGATGGTCGTGCAGGACGACCTTCGGCATGGCGCGGGCCGCCCCGAGCCGGTCGATTGCGTTCACGAGCCGCCTCGGCGGTACGGCACACCGAGATACCGCGGTGTGCGCAGCTTCTGGACGTTGAAGATCAACACGAGCAGCACGAGGGCGTAGGGCATCGTGTTCGGCAGCCAGTCGGGGGTGTCGTCCATGAGGAAGAACCACACGAGGATGACCACGGCGAGAATGAAGGCGATGCCCGCATCGACCTTGCGTTCCCGGGTCACCGAGAACACCCCGACCGCGAGCAGGCCGAGGACGACGAGGAGCAGCAGGGCCCGGGTGCCGTTGCCGTCGAAGTCGGCGAACGACAAGCCGAGCGGATAGGCGAACAACAGGGCACCGGCGAGGATCCCGCCCACCCGGTAGTTGCCGAAGATCAACGCCGCGAGGGCGATGAAGCCACGGCCGCCCGTCTGGCCGCCTCGGTACAGCCCCGTCAGCTCGAGCACGATGAAGGCGCCTGCGGCGCCGGCGAGGGCGCCGGAGATCATGACGCCGGCGTAGCGGTAGCGGTAGATGTCGACACCGAGCGACTCGCCGGCGAACGGGTTCTCACCGGCCGAGCGGAGACGGAGCCCGAACCGGGTGTTCCACAGCAGCCAGCTGGCGCCGGCGGCGAGGAGCAGACCGAGGATCGTGAAGTAGGACACCTGCACGAGCAGGCCCCGGAGCACGCCGGCGAGGTCGGACACCCAGAACCACTCGCGATCGATCAACCACTTGAGCGGATCGGGCGACTTCCAGCTGCCGATGTTGCCGCCCGCGAGGAACGGCATCGTGATGTTGCCGAGGGAGTCGACCCGGGGTGACTGGGTCTGCGAGCCGCCCTCGTAGTTCACGAGGATCTCCTCGGACAGGTATCGGGTGAGGCCCGGGGCGAGGATGTTGATCGCCACACCCGACACGATCTGGTCGACGCCGAAGTTCACCGTGGCCACGGCGTGCAGGAGCCCGCCGAGTGCGCCGGCGACCAGCGCGGCGGCGAGGCCGCCCCATGGACCCCACTGGATGGCGCCCCAGGCGCCGAACCAGGTGCCCAGGATCATCATGCCTTCGAGGCCGATGTTGACGATGCCGCAGCGCTCGGAGAACAACCCGCCGATGCCGGCGATGAGGATCGGCATCGACCACTTCAACATGGCCTGGGTGGTGCCGAACTTCGTGAGCAGATCGGTGTCGGTCGGGCCCTGGACGAGCGCCATGACGAGCACGCCGACCGCGGCGTAGACCATCCAGCGCAGCGACGCCGGCAAAGCGTTGAGGCGGGCCAGCAGACCCTGGGGAGCGTCGAGCGTGGTGGTCATGCGCTTGCTCCCGCCGTGAGGTCGGACGTACTCGTGGCCACGGAGGCCCGCCGGATCTCGTCGCGTTGGCGGATCCGATCGACGACCTCGTAGGCGACGACGGCCGTGAGCAGGATCACGGCCTGCATGATCACGACGATCGACTGCGACGCCTCACCGGTCACCTGGAGCACGGCGGAGGAGGAGTCGAGGAAGCCGAAGAGCAACGACGCGAAGGCGATGCCGACCGCTCCGTTGCGGCCGAGCAGGGCGATGCCGAGACCACCGAAGCCGAGGCCTCGCACGAAGCCCTGGTCGTAGGAGTGGTTGTCGCTCAGGATCTCCGGCATGCCGATGAGCCCGGCCACCGCTCCCGACAGGATCATGGCGAGCAGCACCATGCGTCCGGAGGGCACCCCGCCGGCCTGGGCGGCGAGGAAGTTCATGCCGGTGGCCCGCAGGTCGTAGCCGAGCCGGGAACGGTTCACGAAGACGTGGAAGGCGATACCGAGCACGACGGCGATCGCGAGCACACCGGTCAGTCGCCGACCCTTGAGGATCTCGCGGGTCACGAGCTCCATCCAGGAGTTCAGATCTGGGATCCAGCCCGACTCGGGGATCAGCTTCGTGCCGGCGTTGGTGGCCGCCCCCTCGGACTTGTCGATGACCCGCGGGAAGGTGGCGGCGATGACGCCGCCGATGGCGATGAAGTTGAGCATGATCGTGGCGATCACCTCGTTCACGCCCCGGTACACCTTCAGCAGACCGGGGATCGCGGCCCAGAAGCCACCGACCACCATCGCCACGAGCACGATCACGCCGACGTGGAGCGGGCCCGGCAGCGCGATCTCGGCGCCGACCACGGCGGCCACGAAGGCGGCGAGCACGTACTGGCCCTCGATCCCGATGTTGAACAGGTTCATCCGGAATCCGATGGCGGCGGCGATACCGGCGATGAACAGCGGCGTCGCCCGATTGAGGGTGTCGACGAAGGTCTCGAGTTGGCGCCCGTTGTCCCACATGGTGCGGAACGTGTCGATGGCGCTCGCGCCCGACACCTCGAGCACGGCGGCGGAGATCAGCAGGGCGAACACGAAGGCGCCGAGTGGCGCCGCGAGTGCCAGACCGATGCGGCGGGAGAGGTCGTTCATGCGGAGGCCTCCTCGGCGTCGGTCAGCGAGGCACCGGTCATGTAGCCACCGAGCGTTCGCGGCGTGATCTCCGACGGGTCGAGGGTGGCCACGAGGCGCCCGTGGAACATCACGACGATCCGGTCGCTGAGGCCGATCAACTCGTCGAGGTCGGCGGAGAAGAGCAGGGTGGCGAGGCCGTCGGCCCGAGCGGCACGGATCTGGTTCCAGACGTCGGCCTGGGCACCGACGTCGATGCCCCGGGTCGGATGGGCGGCGACGAGCACCGACGGGTCGGCCGACATCTCCCGGCCGATGATGAGCTTCTGCTGGTTTCCGCCCGACAACGCACGGGCCGAGACGTCGACGTTGGGGGTTCGCACGTCGAAGCCCTCACGGATCTCCTCGGTGCGTTGACGGGAGCCGGCCCGGTCGATCCAGATGCCCTTGGCGTAGGGGGGAGCGGTCTGATGGCCGAGTGCGGAGTTCTCCCAGAGCGGCGCGTCGAGGAGGAGGCCCTCCTCGTGGCGATCCTCGGGCACGTAGCCGAGCCCGGCTTCGCGCCGGTGACGGACCGAGCTGGCGGTGATGTCGACGCCGTCCATCGACACCGACCCGGCGGCGGGCCGTCCGGTGCCGACGATGGCATCGATCAGTTCGGATTGACCGTTGCCCTCGATGCCGGCGACACCGAGCACCTCACCCTTGAACACACGGAGCGAGACATCGTCCACGGTCGGTCGTTCATCGGCATCGAGCATGGTCAGGCCCCGGACGTCGAGGGCGACAGTCTCGGTCACGGTGGAGGCACCGGTCGAGGGTGAGGGGAGCTCGGAGCCGACCATCATCTCGGCCAGATCACCCGAGTCGACGTCGTCGGCGTTCACCGTGCCGACGGTCTTGCCCCGCCGGATCACCGTGATGCGGTCGGAGATCTCGAGGACCTCCTCCAGCTTGTGGTCGATGAAGATGATGGTGGCGCCGCCGGCCTTGAGCTCACGGAGGTTCTTGAACAGCTCGTCGACCTCGTCCGGCACGAGCACCGCGGTCGGTTCGTCGAGGATCAGGATCTTGGCGCCCCGGAAGAGGACCTTGATGATCTCGACCCGCTGACGGGCGCCGACCTCGAGGTCCTCGACGAGGGTGTTCGGGTCGACGTTCAGGCCGTAGGCGGCGGCCACCTCGGCCAGGTGGGTGCGGGCGGCTTTGCGATCCAGGCGGCCACCGCCCGCGATCGGTTCGGATCCGAGGATCACGTTCTCGAGCACGCTCAGCTGGTCGGCGAGCATGAAGTGCTGGTGGACCATGC
>JAHDBV010000141.1 GCA_020630195.1 Acidimicrobiales bacterium | reverse complement strand
ACCGAGATCGATACCGATGCCCTGCGCGCCAAGTACCTCGCCGAGCGGGACAAGCGCCTCCGGACCGACGGCAACGAGCAGTACATCAACGTCGCCGACCTGCCCGAGTACCTCGACGACCCGCATGGCACGGTCCCCGAGCGGGAGCCCCGGTTCGACGAGATCGAGATCGCCTTCATCGGTGGCGGCTTCGCCGGCCTCGTGACCGGAGCGAAGCTGGCCGACGCCGGCCTCGACGTCGTGATCATCGAGAAGGGGTCCGACGTCGGCGGCACCTGGTACTGGAACCGCTACCCCGGCGCCCAGTGCGACACGACCTCGTTCGTCTACATGCCGCTGCTCGAAGAGACCGGGCACATGCCCACCGAGAAGTACGCCCACGGCCCGGAGATCCTGGAACACAGCCAACGTATCGCCGAGCACTACGGCCTCTACGACCGCGCCGTGTTCGGCACCGAGGTGACCGAACTCCGCTGGGACGACGACGCCGAACGGTGGCTGATCAGCACGAACCGCGGCGACGAGTTCCGCGCCCGCCACGTGGCCATGGGGACCGGTCCGCTGCACCGCCCGAAGCTGCCCGGGCTCGACGGCATCGACGACTACACCGGCATCAGCTTCCACACGTCCCGGTGGGACTATTTGAAGACCGGCGGTGACCGCTTCGGCGCCCCGATGACCGAACTCGCCGACAAACGGGTCGGCATCATCGGCACCGGTGCCACCTCGGTGCAGATCGTGCCCAACCTCGCCCGCGACGCCGGCGAGCTGTTCGTCTTCCAGCGCACCCCGTCGTCGATCGACGTCCGCAACAACGCACCCACCGATCCCGAGTGGTTCCAGACCCTCGGGGAGGGCTGGCAGCAGCGGTGGCTCGAGAACTTCACCACACTGCAGACCGGGGGCTTCGCCGACGAGGACCTCACGATGGACGGCTGGACCGACATCTCCGGTCGCATCCGGGATCGGATCGTGGCCGAGGTGATGGCCAACCCCGACGAGTTCGACGGCGTCGAGCCGACACCCGAGCTCCGCGAGCGGGCCTACCACGCCTCCGACGACGAGAAGATGACCGAGATCCGGGCCCGGGTCGACGAGATCGTCCGGGACGATGCCACGGCCGACGCCCTCAAGCCCTGGTACCGCCAGCTCTGCAAGCGGCCGTGCTTCCACGATCAGTACCTCCAGGCCTACAACAACCCGAACGTCACCCTCGTCGACACCGACGGGCAGGGCGTCGAACGCATCACCGAGACGGGATTGATCGCCAACGGTGTCGAGTACGAGCTCGACGTGATCATCTACGCCTCCGGGTTCGAGGTCGGCACCGACTACGCCCGCCGTTCGGGGTACGAGACCTATGGCCGCGACGGCGTCAGCCTGACCGAGGCCTGGGACGGCGGGATGCGGACGATGCACGGCATCCACGTGCACGGGTTCCCGAACCTCTACATCGTCGCCCCCGCCCAGGGCGCCAACCTCATCTCCAACGTGCCCCACAACTTCGTGGAGGCCGGCGCCACGATCGCCGCGATCCTGCGCCACGCCACCGACACCGGGGCGACCACGGTCGAGGTCACCGCCGAGGCCGAACAGGCCTGGCTCGAGGTGCTCGGCAGCGGGCGGGCCTCGCTGCTCAACTCCGTCGACTGCACGCCCGGCTACTACAACAACGAGGGCAAGCTCTACGACGAGACCTCGAACTTCGCCGGCCTCGGCCACCCCGACGGCCCGATGGCGTACTTCGAGTACATCCAGGACTGGCGCACCTCCGGCGACTTCGCCGGACTCGACTTCGGCAACTGAACCACGGGACCGGTGACCTGGCTGAGACCTTCCAGTCGAAAGGAAGGTCGACCGTAGACTCCGTGCATGCGCATCGGGGAGCTCGCCGACGCCCACGGCGTCACGACGAAGACCATCCGGTACTACGAATCGATCGGGCTGCTCGGCGAACCGGCACGCACCACCTCGGGCTACCGCGACTACGACCCCGGCGCCGGCGAACGACTCGCCTTCATCCGCGACGCCCAGGCCACCGGACTCAGCCTCACCGAGATCGCCTCGGTGCTCGAACTGAAGGGCGACGGCCGCACCTCGTGCGGCCACACCCTCGAACTCCTCCGGCGTCATCTGCTCGACATCGATGATCAGATCGCCCAGCTCACCGCGGCCCGCACGACACTCGCCGCGATGGCCGACCGTGCGACGGCGCTCGATCCCCGTGCCTGCACCGACCCGAACCGGTGCCAGGTGATCGACGGGTGAAGCCACCCGACACCTTGACCTTGCCCCCGAGGGCAAGGTGCACACTCATGCCATGAGCCGCAGCACCGAGGTCGCCGTGCGCACCGATCTCGTGATCGACGGGATGACCTGCTCGGCCTGCTCGGCCCGGATCCAACGCAAGCTCGACCGGCTCGACGGCGTCGACGACGCCACCGTCAACTTCGCGAACGGACGGGCCTCGATCCGCCACGACGTCGAGTTCGACGTGGCGATGCTCGACGACGTGGTCACCGGCCTCGGCTACTCGGTGATCGACCCGTCCGAGACCGACGCCGCCGAGGCCCGCCGCCAACAGGATCTCGGTCGGCGGCTCGTCTTCGCCGCCGCGATGACCATCCCGACGATGGCCATCGGCATGATCCCGGCGTTCCGGTTCGACGGGTGGGAGTGGGTCGCCGCCGGGCTCATCACCCCGGTCGTGTTCGGTGCCGGCTCGACGTTCCATCGAGCGGCGGTGCTCAACCTCCGGCACGCCTCGACGACGATGGACACCCTCGTCTCGATGGGCACCGTCTCAGCCTGGGCCTGGTCGGTCGTGGTGCTGCTCGCCGACCTCGACGCCTCGGTGTACTTCGAGACGGCTGGCGTCATCATCACGCTGATCCTGCTCGGCAAATGGTTCGAGGCCCGGGCGAAACGTCGGTCCGGCGCGGCGCTGCGGGCCCTCGCCGATCTCGGTGCCCCGACGGCCGAACTCGTCGACGGACGCCGGATCGACGTCGCCGAGCTCGCCGTCGGTATGCACTTCCTCGTCCGGCCCGGCGATCGGATCGCGACCGATGGTGTGGTCGTCGACGGACACTCGGCGGTCGACGCGTCGATGATCACCGGCGAACCCGTCCCGGTCGAGGTGGGGGTCGGCGATGACGTCGTCGGTGCCACGATCAACACGACCGGTGCGCTCACCGCCGAGGCCACCCGGGTCGGAGCCGACACGGCGTTGGCCCAGATCATCCGCCTGGTCGACGAGGCCCAGGGCTCTCGGGCCGCGGTGCAGCGCCTCGCCGATCGGGTGGCCGCGGTGTTCGTCCCCGTCGCGATCGCCATCGCCGCGGCGACGCTCATCGGATGGCTGCTCGCCGGGGCCGACACCGGGGAGGCCTTCACCAACGCGGTCGCCGTCCTGATCATCGCCTGCCCCTGCGCACTCGGCCTCGCCACGCCGCTCGGGATCATGGTGGGTACGGGCCGCGGCGCCCAGCTCGGGGTGATCATCAAGGGTGGGGAGGTCCTCGAGGACACCCGGGCGATCGACACGATCGTGCTCGACAAGACCGGCACGATCACCGAGGGCCGCATGGTGCTCGACGAGGTGGTCGGCCCCGACCCCGAACTCGACACCGGCGAGCTCCTGTCGCTCGCCGCCGCGGTCGAGCACCGCTCCGAGCATCCGATCGCCCGGGCCGTCGTCGACGCCGCCGCCGACCACGAGCGTCACACCGTCGAGCGCTTCCGGGCGCAGCCGGGTCTCGGCGTGCGAGGCACGATCGACGACGTCGTCGTCCACGTCGGCCGGGAGGCCCTGTTCGACACGGTGCCGTCCGTCATTGCGACGCACGCCGCCGCGGCGCGGGCCACGGGTGGGACCGCCGTCATCGCCGGACGCGACGGCACGGCCGAGGCCGTGCTGGTGATCCGGGACCGCATCAAGGCGACGTCCGCCGATGCGATCACCACGTTCGGCGAACTCGGTCTGCGGGTCCAGCTGCTCACCGGCGATCACCGGGCGGCCGCCGCCGCCGTGGCCGAGTCGGTCGGGATCCGCGCCGACGACGTGATCGCCGACGTGCTCCCCGCCGACAAGGCCGCCGTCATCCGTGGCCTCCAGGGTGACGGCCGACGGGTGGCGATGGTCGGCGACGGGATCAACGACGCACCCGCCCTCGCCGAGGCCGACCTCGGCATCGCCGTGGGCACCGGCACCGACGTCGCCATCGAGGCCTCCGACCTGACGATCGTGTCGGGCGATCTGCTGGCCGCCGCCGACGCCATCGCGCTCGCCCGCCGCACCCTTTCGACGATCCGGGGCAACCTCTTCTGGGCGTTCGCCTACAACACCGCCGCCATCCCGCTCGCCGCCGCCGGCGTGCTCAACCCGATGGTCGCCGCCGGCGCCATGGGCCTGTCGTCGGTGTTCGTCGTCACCAACAGCCTCCGGCTCCGGTCCTTCCGGGGCCATCGCCGGTCCGTCTCCCCCACCGAAACAGGAACCGCATGACCACACGCACCTACCCCGTCTCCACCATGACCTGCCAGCACTGCGTCGATGCCATCACCGGCGAGGTCGCCCCACTCGACGGGGTCGAGTCGTTGTCGATCGACCTCGACACGAAGCTCGTGACCGTCGTCGGTGGTGACGACGCCGCGATCCGCGCCGCCATCGACGAGGCCGGCTTCGACATCGACGACTGACACGACCCACGGCGAGCCCGCACGGGTTTCGGCCACCGGGCACCTGATCTACGTTGCGGCCATGAGCGCCTACCTGATCATCACCTACGACGTGACCGACCCGGAACGGTTCGCCGACTACAACCCCGGCTCCCTGCCGGCGATCGGCGCCACCGTGTCCGCCCACGAGGGTGAGGTGATCTTCGCCGGCCCGGCCGACTACCTCGACGGTGAGCCCCGGGGCACCGCGGTCGGCCTGAAGTTCCCGTCGCCCGAGGCCGCGCAGGCCTGGCTGGACGACCCCGACTACGCCGAGGCCAAGGCCATCCGGCTCGAGTCGACCGGCGAGATCACGAGCTTCGTCATCCGTGGACGCTGAGCTCGCTCCGGTGAGTGGCCGCACGCGTCGGACCGACGCCGCCGGCCGCGAGGTCGAACTCGCCTACGACGTCATGAGCGACGGCGACCAGCCGGTGCTGCTCATCAACGGCCTCGGCTCGAACCGGGTGGCGTTCGAAGCCGGCTTCTGCGCGGCGTTGGCCGAGCGGGGCGCCGCGGTCGTCCGCTTCGACAACCGTGACACCGGCCAGTCGAGCCGGGTGGTCGGAGACCGACCGCTCGAGGCGACCTACACCGTGCGGGACATGGCCGACGACGCCATCGCCGTGCTCGACGCCGTCGGCTGGGACACCGCCCACGTCGTCGGCCAGTCGATGGGCGGCATGATCGCCCAGCACGTCGCGATCCATCACGCCGAGCGGGTGCGGTCGCTCACGTCGGTGATGTCGTCGACCGGGGCCCGGGGCTACGGCAAACCCACCACCGAAGCCGCCGAGGCACTGCTCAGCCGTCCGCCGGCCGATCGCGAGGGGTGGCTCGCCCACCGGATCGAGACCGAGCGGATCTGGGCCTCCCCCGACCATTGGGATCCCGCCTGGGTCCGGGCCAAGGCCGAGGCGATGCTCGACCACGGGGTCGACGACGACGGCACGGCCCGCCAGTACCGGGCACTGCTCGGCGACGACCGGGAGGGTCTGCTCGCCGAGCTCGACGTGGCGACCCTCGTCATCCACGGCACGGCCGACACACTCCTGACCCCATCGGCCGGGCGCCGCACGGCCGAGGTGATTCCCGGTGCCCGGCTCGTCGAGGTCGAGGGCATGGGCCACGACCTGCCACCGGCGCTGTGGGCGCCCCTGGCCGACGAGATCATCGGCCACGTCCGCTCGGTCTGAGGGGCGGGTCGAACGTCCCGTTCGGCCCGCTCCCCCAGCTCGTAGCCTGGAGGGCCCTTCGCTGCAGCGTTCGCGCGGCGATCACCCTCCGGGAGCGCCGTCATGTCCGAACACGAGCACGCCGAGGACGTTCCGGCGTCCGACGAAGCGACCGACACGGTGGACCCCATCGAGGCCGAGGTCTCCGAGCCCGAGGATGTCGACGAGCCCACCGAGGAGTCGACCGACGACGAGCCGCAGGCCTCGGACGACGACGATGACGCCGCCGCGGAGGACGACGAGCTCGTGCCCGGTGATGCGTTCGCGGCGCTCGGTCTCGGCGATCGACTCGCCCGGGCGCTCGGCGATCTCGGCTTCACGACCCCCACGCCCATCCAGGCCGAGGCGATCCCGGTTCTGCTCGAGGGCCACGATCTGCTCGGCCAGGCCGCGACCGGCACCGGCAAGACGGCGGCCTTCGCCCTCCCCGCGATCGAGCGACTCGATCTCGACCACGGCCACGGACGTCCCAGCCCGCAGGTCCTGATCCTCGCCCCCACGCGTGAGCTCGCGATCCAGGTGGCCGAGGCCATCGAGTCCTTCGCCGCCCACCTGCCGCTGCGGGTCGCCACCGTCTACGGCGGCGCCCCGATCACCCGCCAGCTCGACGCACTCCGTCGTGGTGTGCACGTGGTGGTCGCCACGCCGGGTCGTGCCCTCGACCACCTCCGGCGCCGCTCGCTCAAGCTGAACGACATCGCCACGGTCATCCTCGACGAGGCCGACGAGATGCTCGACATGGGCTTCGCCGAAGACCTCGAGACGATCCTCGACGCCACCCCGCCCGACCGCCAGACCGTGATGTTCTCGGCCACCCTGCCGAAGCGCATCCAGGCGATCGCCAAGGCCCACCAGCGCAACCCGGTCCGCATCGAGATCGCCCGGGATCCGGCCGACGCCGCAACGTCGCGGGTCCGCCAGGTCGTCTACATGATCGACCGCCGCCACAAGCTGGCCGCCCTCGGCCGCATCATCGACGTCGAGTCGCCCGGCTCGGCACTCGTGTTCTGCAAGACCCGTGGCGACGTCGACGAGCTCACCGTCGCGATGAACAACCGCGGCTACCGCACCGAGGCCCTCCACGGCGGCATGGACCAGCACCAGCGCGAGCGGGTGCTCGGTCGCCTCCGTGACGGCACCGTCCGGCTGCTGATCGCCACCGACGTGGCGGCCCGTGGCATCGACGTCGACAGCCTCACCCACGTCGTCAACCACGACCTGCCCCCGAACGCGGAGCAGTACGTGCACCGCATCGGCCGAGTCGGGCGTGCCGGTCGCTCCGGTGTCGCGATCACCCTCGCCACGCCGCGCCAGAAGCGCGCACTGCACGAGATCGCCCGGGAGGTCGGCGCCGACCTCAACCCGACGAAGCTGCCGACGGTGGCCGAGCTGAAGGCCAGCCAGCATGCGATGACGGTGGCGGCGGTGCGGGACGCACTCACCGCCGACGATCTCGACGAGTTCGAGGAGATGCGGGCCGAGCTCGTGGCGGGCATCGTGGCCGAGATCCCGGCCGACGCAGACACCGACGGCGGGGGCGACGAGACGGCACCCGCCGAACCGACGCCGATCGACGACGCCACCGTGCTGCGGGCGGCGCTGAAGATGATCCACACCGCTCGTGGTGGTGCCCTCGACACCCGGGAGATCCCGGACGCGTCGCAGGGCAACAAGCGCGACCGCAAAGACCGCGACCGTTCCAAGGACGATCGCTGGAGCCGCGACGACCGCCCGGGTCGCCGCGACCGCGACGACCGCGGTGGCCGCAACCGTCGGGACCGCGACGATCGTGGCGGCCGTGACCGCGACAGCCGGCCCACCACCCCGGCCGGTCGGGGCAGCATCTACATCGGCTCGGGCAAGAAGGCGAAGGTCCGCCCCGGCGACCTCGTCGGTGCGATCGCCGGTGAGACCGGACTGTCCGGCGCCGACATCGGTCCGATCCGCATCGCCGAGTTCTTCTCGGTGGTGGCCGTGCCCGAGGGCGACGTCGATCGGGTGATCAACGCGCTCCAGCGCACGACGATCCGAGGCCGCAAGCCCAAGGTCCGCCGCTTCGTCGACTGACGCATCGACCCTGGTTCCGCCCGGCACCCGGGTCGCCATCTCCCACGCCGGTTCGCGACCTCTCCGGTCCACCTTTCGGCCGAGGCGGCGCGATGCCGATGGGATCTACCGTGCAGGCCGTGGCCCGATCCCCGATGCCGCTCCGGTGGTGGCCGACCCCGGAGACCGAGGAACCGCTGACCCGGCGCGGCTGGTGGAGCTGGCTCACACCACTGCCGCTCCTGCTCTCGGTCGCCGACGCCAGCAGTGAGGGCGTCACCCAGTGGCAGCCGTGGTCGGCGATCACCGCGGTCATCGCCGTGGCGGCCT
>JAHDBV010000140.1 GCA_020630195.1 Acidimicrobiales bacterium | reverse complement strand
GCTCACGAGGGCATCGTAGTTCCGTGCAACGAGTGGTCGTCATCGGCGGCAACGGACGAGTGGGTCGGCGGGTGGTGGCCCGTCTCGCCGGTGACCCCGAACGACACCCCGTGGTCGTCGACCGTGCCCTCCGCGGGTTCCGCTCCGACCTCGAGACCCACCGACTCGATGTGGGCGATGACGATCTCGGCCCTGTGTTCGACGGTGCCGACGTGGTGGTGTTCGCCGCCGAGGATCCGGTGAAGCGCGGCGACCTGTCGGCGGCCCGCCGTCCCGCCGCCGCGGTGCTCGACGCCGCGGCCGTCGCCGGGGTGGGGCACCTGGTGCACGTGTCCTCGGCGCTCGTCTACGGGGCCCATCGGGACAATCCGGTGCCGCTCACCGAGGCCGCGCCGCTGCGGCCGGTGCTCGCCCTCGGCCCGGCGGTCGTGAAGGCCGAGCTCGATCGGGACTTCTCGGCGGCGCGGACGGCGAGGCGCGCCGTCACCGTGCTGCGGCCGACGACGACGCTCGCTCCGGGTCGTGACGGTTGGTTGGCCAACGGGTTGCGCCGGGCCATGACGGTCCGGGAGGACTCGGTCGACCCACCCGTCCAGTTCCTCCACGTCGACGATCTCGTGGCGGCGATCATCATCTCGATCGAACAACGGCTCGACGGGGCGTTCAACGTCGCCCCCGACGGGTGGATCGGTCCGGAGCGGTTCCGGACCCTCGCCGGTGGTGTGCGGGTGCGGGCCGGACGGCGAGCCGTGGGTGCCGCGTCGGCGGCCCGGAATCGGGTCGGCACACCGGTGCCCGAGGGGCTCGACGCACATGTGCGTCATGCCTGGGTGGTGGCGAACGATCGTCTGCGGGCGGCCGGCTGGGAACCCGGGCACTCGAACGAGGAGGCGTTCGTGGCCGGCACGACGGCGCCGCCCTGGGCGGCCGTCAGCCCGAAACGCCGCCAGGAGTTGGCGCTCGGGCTCAGTGGTGCCGCGGTCGCGGCCGCGGGTGCGGCGGCGACCGCCGCCGCCCGGCGCCTCGTCCGCTGACCCGGATCAGGCGTCGAGCATCGGGAGCTCGACCCGGAGCCGATGCCGGGTGACCTTCGCACCGCCGGTGTCCCGGCGGACCACCACCTCGAGGCCGTCCTCGTCACGGTCGAGCAGGGCGTCGTCGAGGTCGTCGGCGTGATGGACCTCCCGACCGTTCACCCGCACGATCCGGTCGCCGATCCGGAGACCGGCCCGGCCCGTCGGGCCGTCGTCGTCGACGGCGACGACGATCAGCCGACCGTCGGCGAGTTCGACGGTGCAGCCGATCTCGGGCGTGGCGTCGGCCCAGCGGAGCGACGAGACGACGTCGTCGAAGGGGATGGCGGCCACGAGTCGGTGACGGGTCGTGACGGTGAGCGCCACCACCCGTCCGTCGGCATCGAGCAGGAGCCGACCGCCGGGAGCGGTGTCGACGTCGGGGTCGAGTGCGATGTTGGTGAGCACGAGACCATCGAGGGGGCCGTGGAGCCCGTCCATGGTCCGGTCACGTTCGATGACGGTGCCGACGTCGAGGCCGTCGGCACCGGCGATCGCCACGGTGTCGCCGATGTCGAGCCCGGTCGTGGGTATCGGTTCGCCGACCGAGCCGGCGAGCACGGTGATGCCGCTGCCGTGGTCGACCGAGAGCACGACGAGTGGTCCGGTCCCGTCGACGTCGATCGTGCGTCCTGGCCGGGCGACGACCTCGGGCTGGATGAGCACCACCCGATCCCGGCTGACCTGGACCGCCGTGGCGGCGGTGTGGTCGTCGAGGCGGACGTGCACCATGCCGGAGCGGACGTCGGGGGACAGCGACACCACGGGGGCGTCGGTGACCTCCGTGGTGAGGGCATCGCCCTGCGACGTGGTCGGTCCGTCGTCGGCGGGTGCCACGGTGTCGAGCGGGGCGGCGGTGCTGATGCGGACGGTCGTCGGGCTCGCGGCCACGGGGGCCGAGGTGGCCGCGGCCTGGACGCCGAGCAACCCGGTCCCGGGGGTCGGGTCGGCCCGCAGCACCGTGAGCCCGACCACGACACCTCCGGCGGCGATCGCCGCGCCGGTCGCGCCGATCAGGGCCGGGCGGTGGCGTGAGATGAACGACGTCCTCGGGGGAGGCAGGAGCGCACGTCGTGCGGCCGCCAGTTCGGAGGGGTGCCGCCAGGCGCGATCGACGGGGTCGGGAGGAAGAGAGAACTCCTCACCGTCGTCGTGGTCGTCACCCGGGGCCGTCACGAACGGGCAGCGTAGTGATCGACGACGGAGGGTGGCGGTCGCCCCCGGTTCGATCCGTGGTGGTGGACGCGCTCCGTGACGGGATGCCGAGCGCCCGACCGGGCTCGGCTCTACGATCAGACGTCGTGAAACCACCGGCCACCGGCGACAACTGGACGGGCCTGCGCGAGGGGCCGTTGCCGCTCGAGGAGGCGTCGGCCTGGGCCGTCCATCCGAGTTGTGGTGCCGTGGTGACCTTCTCGGGTACGGCCCGTGACCACGCACGGGATCGGCCCGGTGTGACCGACCTCGAGTACGAGGCCTACGTCGAACACGTCATTCCCCGCCTCGATCGGATCATCGACGAGGCCCGGAGCCGTTGGCCCGACCTCGTGCGGATGGCGTTGCTCCATCGGATCGGCCCGGTCCCGGTGACCGAGTCGGCCGTGGTGGTCGTCGCCAGTTCACCGCACCGCGACACCGCCTTCGAGGCGGCCCGCTTCGGGATCGACACCCTCAAGGCCACCGTCCCGATCTGGAAGCGCGAGACCTGGGAAGGCGGCACGAGCTGGGGTCTCGAGCCCCAGCACATCGCCGAGGTCGAGGGCGCCGCCGGGGCCGCACCCGACGCCGTGGGTGGCGGCGACTGATGGCCCGCGATCTCGCCATCGACCTGGGCACGGCCAACACCCTCGTCTACGCGCGCGGCGAGGGGATCGTGCTGAACGAACCGTCGGTCATCGCGGTCAACCAGCAGACCGGCGACGTACTCGCGATGGGGCACGAGGCCTGGAAGATGATCGGGCGCACACCGAGCCACATCGTGGCGGTGCGTCCGCTCCGTCAGGGCGCCATCACCGACTTCGACATCACCGAGCGGATGATCCGGCTGGTGTTGCAGCGGGCCGGTGTGACCCGATTCAACCGGCCCCGCACGGTGATCTGTGTGCCCTCGGCGATCACCGCCGTGGAGCAGCGGGCGGTGCGTGAGGCGGCCCGGCGTGCCGGCGCCAGTGAAGCCCACCTGCTCGAGCAGCCCATGGCGGCGGCCATCGGTGCCCGCCTGCCCATCGGCGAGGCGATCGGGTCGATGGTGGTCGACATCGGTGGCGGCACCACCGAGACCGCCCTGATCGCGCTCGGTGGGGTGGTCGGGCTCGAAGCGGTCCGCCTCGGTTCGTTCGACTTCGACGCGGCGATCACCCAACACGTCAAGCGGGTGCACGGTGTCGCCATCGGCGAACAGACCGCCGAGCAGGTGAAGCACGCCGTCGGGTCGGCCTGGCCGATGGGTCAGGAGGTCGCCGCCGAGGTGCGCGGCCGTGAACTCGCGTCGGGTCTGCCGCGGGTGGTGACGATCACCAGTCCCGAGATCCGCGAGGCCCTCGACGAGACGACCCAGGCGATGGTCGATTCGGTGCTCCGCTGCCTCGGTGCTGCCCCACCCGAGCTCAGCCAGGACCTGATCATGCGGGGCATCAACCTGGTGGGCGGTGGCGCGATGCTCCACGGCTTCGCCGAACGCCTCTCCCACGAGGCCCACGTGCCCGTGCAGCTCGTGTCCCAGCCGCTCGAGTCGGTCGTGCTCGGGGCCGGTCAGTGCGTCGAGACGTTCGACGAGGTCCGGGACATGTTCATGCAGCGCCCGGATCGTCGCTGAGTGCTCCACCGTCGCCGGTGACACCGAGCAGATCCTCCGCCGCCTGACGCACCTGCCAGTCCCGATCCGAGAGCGCGGCCTCGAGCGCTGGGTCGACCCGTTCGTCGTCGAAGGCGGCGAGGGCGATCACGGCCCGGCGGCGCACCGTCGCCTTGTCCCCGAGTGCAGCGAGGACGGCGTCGAGCTCGACGCCGATGGCGCCGAGCGCGGCCACGGCGGCCTCCCGACAGAGCGCGTCGTCATGGGTGCCGGCCATCCCGGCGAGCGCCGAACCGGCGGTGGCGGCGCGTTCGGCGAACTCGCCGAGTGCGAACGCGGCCCGTTCGGCGACCGCGACATCGTCGTCGAGGGCCGACACCAGCGCCGCGACGACCGCGCCTTCGCCGGTCATCGTCGGCGCCCAGCGAGCGGCCTCGTCGGCTGCCCGCCGCCGGACCGCCAGCTCGGGGTCGCCGAGCGCCGTCACGAGATCGTCGGTGGTGAGATGGCCCTGGCGTCGACGTGCTCCGATGGCCGCGGCCCGGACATCGGGGTCGGAGTCGACGAGCGCGGCGAGCACCGGGGCGGGGTCGTCGCCGTGGCCGGCGACGACGACGGCCGTGAGGCGCTCACGTGGGGTGGGCCCGTCACCGCCGGGCGTGGGCGTCCGCGACGAATCGGCGACTGTTTCGCCCGCATGTGGGGTCTTCTCGGCAGGGGGGTGGCGATTGGTCACGGAGTCTGGAATGCTTCACGGGTCGTTTCGTCTCGAAGCGGCACCCGCAGTCATCTCACCGCCCGACCGCCCGGGCGATGAAAAGGAGCAACGCCGTGTCCCACATGGTGATCTACCGCGGCCCGGACGGCAAGCCGGGCTACCACCAGACCGACGAGATCCACGACGCCGTCGCCTTCGTCGAAGGTCTGAAGAACGAGCAGGACGTCGAGCACGCCCGCATCTTCCGGCTCGAGGAAGTGCAGTTCTCCTACAAGCCGTACTTCCGCGTCGAGCTCGGTGACGCACCCGCCGTGGCCGCCGCCCCGGCGACGCCGGCCGTTTCGGCCCCCGCCGCCGCTGCTGCTCCGGCTCCTGCTGCTGCTGCTCCGGCTCCCGCTGCTGCCGCCCCGGCTCCCGCTGCTGCTCCGGCCGCCGAGGCCGCAGCGAGCGCCACCGACGCCGCATCGGACGCAGCCGACAAGGCCTCCGACGCCGCCGCCTCGGCTGCAACGGATGCCGCCGAGAAGGCGAGCGAGCCCACCGTCACCGCCCCCTCGTCCGATTCCGGGCTGGGTGCACGCCGGGGTCTGTTCGGCCGCTGAGGCCCGGACAACCCGGCCGTTCGAGGCCGCACCGGCATCGCCGGTGCGGTTTCTTCGCGTTCCGGGCCCGATGTCGCGGGCGTCAGCCGATGGCTCGTTCGACCAGGATCACCGCGGCGATGATGGCCATGCCCACCACGGCCGCCAGCCCGACCCCCGCCAGCACCACGACCGAACCTAGGCTCACGAGTGCCGTGATCCGCCGCCAGATCGGCGTGCGGACATCGGGGAATGCGGGATCCGCCTGCCTGAACATGCTCGACTCGCTTCGGGAATCGGGGTGAAGGGCTCGGCGGTTTCCACCGATGCCCTATGACGATGAACGACGACAGCGTAGTCAGCCCCACACCACCCGACGGTGGCGCTCCGGTGGCCACCACGATGTTGGTGGAGCCGACGCCGGCGCGGCCGGTGTGGTGGATGGCGTTCGGGGCGTTCACGTTCCTCATCGCCGGGTGTGTCGCCGCGGGGTTCTTCATCAAGACCGACTCGGTGGCGCTCGTGCCCGGATCGGCCCGCGACACCGAGGCGCTCGTCGAGATCGAGGGCGCCGAGTCGTTCCCGAGCGACGGCGAGATCCTCCTCACGACCGTGCGGCTCCGCCAGCCCCTGTCGGTGTGGGAGCAGTTGTGGCTCGGTCTGAGCGACGACAACGAACTGCTCCCCCGTGAGGCCGTGTTCGGTGATCGCACCGCGGACGAGAACACCGAGGTGAACCTCCAGCTGATGGCCGACTCGAAGGAGGTGGCCGTCGCGGTCGCTCTCGAGCAGCTCGGCTACGACGCCATCTCCTCCGACGGGGTGTTCGTGACGAGCATCGCCGAGGGCTCGGCGGCCGAAGGGGTCCTGACGCCGGGGGAGATCATCGAACGGGTGAACGACACGCCGACACCCGGATCGGGTGATCTGGTCGATGCGATCGCTGCGGTGGCACCGGGCTCCAGCGTGGAGCTGCACGTCCGCCCGATCGGCGAGACCGAGGTCCGGATCGACACGGTGGTGCTCGGTGCCCGGGACGACGATCCCGACCGGGCGTTCCTGGGGATCGGCCTGGCCGACAATCTCCAGTTCGAGGCACCCCTCGATTTCGACGTCGACATCGACACCGGTGAGGTCGGCGGCCCGTCCGCCGGGCTCGCGTTCAGCCTCGCCGTGCTCGATCAACTGACGCCGGGTGAGCTCACCGGCGGCGCCGACGTGGCCGTGACGGGCACCATCCGTGCCGACGGTTCGGTGGGGCCGATCGGTGGCCTGCCGCAGAAGGCGGCCGCGGTGCGTGATCGCGGACTCGAGACGTTCATCGTGCCGGCGGCATCCTCGGAAGAGGACCTCGCCCTCGCCCGGGAGCTGGCCGGCGACGACCTCGTGCTCTTCGAGGTCGAGAGCCTCGAAGAGGCACTCGAGGCCCTCGGTGCGATCGGCGGCGACGTCGAGGCCATCGAGTCGTTCGCCGCGGCGAACCCCGACGCAGGCTCCTGATCCCCGACAGGGGAGGGTCCCGGCCCGTACAGTCGGCCCCATGGCCGACGCCCCGCTCGACGCCGATCGTCTCCGCTCTGCCCGGTTCGCCACGTCGTTCCGCGGGTTCGATCCCGCAGAGGTCCGGCGGCTGCTCGACCGGGCGGCCGATGCGCTCGACGAGGCCCGGTCGTCGACCGGTGAGGCCCGCACGTCCGCGGATGAAGCCATCGCGGAGCGGGACGAACTCGCCACGCGAGTCGCCGAGCTCGAGGGTGATCTCGAGGTGGCCAACCGCTTCGACGAGGAGCGGGCCACGGCGATGCTCGGCCAGGAGGCCGCCTCGCTGTTGACGTCGGCTCGGAGTGCGGCGGGGGAGATCGTCGCGAAGGCCGAGGCGGAGGCCGCGGAGATGCGTTCGGCCGCAGCGTCCGATGCCGGAGCGACCCGGGGCGAAGCCGACGCGGTGCTGGCCGAGCGTCGCGCCGAGGCCGACGCCGAGGCGGCCGGGATCCGTCGCCAGGCCGAGGCCGACGCCGAGGAGACTCGGGATCAGGCTCGTGAGCACGCCCGCCAGATGGTGGCCGAGGCCCAGTCGATCCGGGAGCGTGTGCTCGGCGACCTCGTGACCCGTCGCCGCACGGCCCGCCAACAGCTGGACGGTGCGAAGGCGGCGCGGGACCGGATGGTCCGGGCGCTCGACGCGGTCGGGCGACAGCTGCGTGAAGCCACCGCCGATCTCGATCGGGCGGTGCCCGCGGCGAAGACCGCGATGGACCTGGCCGCTCGTGACGACGCCCGGGGGTCGACCCCCGACCAGGTGGCGGAGCTCGAGGCCGAGATCGTCGCGGCCCGGGCAGCCGGCGTGCCGGTGCCGGGCTCGTCGGTGACCGCGCCGGTGTCGCCGAACATCGAGGCGGAGCCGGAGCCGGAGGCGTCTGGTGACGCGGTGCCGGAGGCGTCTGGTGACGCGGTGCCGGAGGCGTCTGGTGACGCGGTGCCGGAGGCGTCTGGTGACGCGGTGCCGGAACCCGAGGTCGTTGCTGCGTCGGAGTCCGAGACCGTCGCGGAGCCGGAGTCCGAGACCGTCGCGGAGCCGGAGCTCGCGGACGAACCGGACGACGCCGAGGGAACGATCGCTTCCGATGTGACCGAGGTCGATGCGCCGGGGTCGGTCGAGTCCGAGGTGGCCGAGCCGCAGGATCTCGATCCGGAGCCCGACGACGAGCCGGAGGCCGATGTCGGCGCCGAGGCATCACCCGAGCCCGAGGGCGAGCTGGTGGCCCCACCGGCTGATGCTGACGACGAACCCGGGCCGGACGTCGAGCCGGAGGCGGAGGTGGTGTCCGACCCCGAGCCCGAGCTCGATCCTGAGCCCGAGCCGGAGCCCGAGCCGGAAGCGGACGAGCTGGGCGTCGATGGTGACCACGTCGAGACCGAGCCGCAGGCGAGCATCGAGACCGAGCCGCAGGCGAGCGTCGACCCGGACCCGGACCCGGAGCCGAGCGGTGATGCCGCGCCGGAGTTGTACGACGCGGTGGTGGACGACGAGGCCGAGACCGAGCTGCGTGGCGAGGCCGAGTCGGAAACGGCGGACGATGCCGAGTCGGCGGTCGTCGATGAGGTGGACCCCGACGGGGGAGCGGACGACGAGGTCGACTCACCCGAAGCCGAAGCCGAAGCCGAAGCCGAAGCCGAAGCCGAAGCCGAAGCCGAAG
>JAHDBV010000139.1 GCA_020630195.1 Acidimicrobiales bacterium | reverse complement strand
TCCCAAGGTGCCGGGTTCGAGACCCGGGCGGCCTACCAAGTTTCCCCAGCTAGATTGCCATATCTGGTTGAAGGTGTCACCACGCCGATCTACGATTGCCGCGAAATTGCCGCGAATCGAGATTCGCGGCACGGCGAAGTGGGGTGCAGGCGTGGGGACACTGCGACAGCGGGGAAACGGCAGCTGGGAACTGGTGGTCTCGCTGGGCCGCGACCCCGTGACCGGGAAGTACCGACGCGTCGTTCGCAACGTGAAGGCGAAGAACAAGACGGAGGCCAAAGCCGTGCTCGCCCGCCTCGAGGTCGAGGCGCAATCGGGCGGCGTCGGGCTCGAAGATCCACGGATCGAGGAACTGCTCGACCGATGGATGCAGCACCTGGAAGCGAAGGGACGCTCGGCCAACACGCTCTACGGCTATCGCCGCTACATCGACCGTGAGATCGTTCCCGTACTCGGCGGCACGAAGCTGTCGAAGCTCACCGTCGCCGACGTCGACCGGCTCTACGACGCCATGACGGCACGGGGCCTCTCCCCCGCATCGGTCCGCCAAGTGCATGCGGTGCTCAGAGCGGCGCTGAACCAGGCTGAGAAGTGGGACCTCGTTCGCCGCAACGTCGCACGGCTCGCGTCGCCGCCTCCCATGAACCAGGCCGAGCAGGTCCCGCCGACGGTGGACGAGCTCAATCGCCTGTTGGCCGCAGCGCAAGACCACGACCCGCTCTTCGGCATCTACGTCCGAGTCGCCGCTGCGACCGGGATGCGCCGAGCCGAGGCCTGCGGCCTCAAGTGGGGTGATGTCGATGAAGGGGCGGGGACGCTCACGGTCGAACGAAGTCATGTGGCCGTCCCCGGCCACCGCGGTGACCAAGGCACCAAGACGCGTTCGACCCGCGTGATCCACCTCGACAGCGCCACACTCGATCTCCTGACCCAGGAACGGCGGCGACGAGGCGCCCTCGGCGGACCCGAGTCGTACATCTTCACCGACGATGGCGACCAGCCCTGGCGACCCGACAGCGCAACCGCCCGCTGGGCACGAGCCCGCAAGCGAGCCGGCGTCCGCTCGACCATCCGGCTCCACGACGTCCGACACTGGCAGGCGACGCAGCTCCTCGACGCCGGCACACCCCTCCCCACCGTCGCCGCCCGCCTGGGCCACGCCACGCCAGCCACGACCCTCCGCATCTACTCACACCGCACCGAGCACTCCGACCGCGCCGCTGCCGATGCCATCGGGGACGTGCTTGGTGAGCCGAACGGCTGGAGGAACGCATGAACCGCGACCAACGACGCGCTCTCGTCGCTGCACTCGCCGTCACGGCCTGGTTGGCAGCACGAGCAGCGACGCGCCGAATTGCGCCTCGAGACGAGTGGTTCAACTACGCGCCCAGCAACGGCGTCGCCTTGTCCCCCGACCATCCGTTCGCCACGCAGGAATTGATCGTCTGGCTCGCCTTCACCGCCGCTTGGCTGGCCGCTGCCCTATGGCTGCTCCGAACTGGAGCAACCGACGACGAGGGCTAGCAGGTCCTGCCGCGTCGGCGCCGGCGCCGGCCGGGGTCACTCCCCGACCGTGCGGGTGACGACCTCTCCCTCAGGAAGCGTGTACGAGAACGTCATCTCCACGCCATCATCAACGCCGACGAAGGTGTTGTTCACGATCTCGACGGGCCGGCCGTTGATCACCGCAGCCGTCGACCCATCAGGCACGAGAACGGCGAGTCGGGTGGGTTCTCCTGGCACGGACGACATGATCCAAAGCGCCGATGACACCACCTCTCCGGCTGGCCCGCACGCGGCTGACGAAGCATCAGCGCCGGCGAGAATGATGCAGACGTCGACCCCATCGGGCGATCGTCCCACGTAGATCTCGAAGTCCTCGGTGCTCTGACTCAGGACGACACGTCCTCCAGCGAGCGCCTCGGGGAGGCGACTCTGAGACATGACGCCCTCGTCGACACCGCCATCGACCGCATCATCGAGAATCGCCAACTGAAGTTCCCCTTCCGCCGCCTCCGGTCTTGCGATGTCAATCCACAGCTTCTCCACAGCGCAAGACGCACCGGCTTCATCAGCTGAGCTACTCCCGGTTGACGGAGCCTCGCGCTCGTCGAGCCAACGAGCCGACGAAACCGGAGCGAGCGAGTCGAAGATCTCGCGCAGTCGGTCGACAGCCACCAGCCCCGCCAGCTCCACCGCCGTCCCGTCGACCGAGCCAACAATCGTGTTCCAGCCGGCCGTCGTCCCACCGCGCACGAACCAAAGCGAACCAGAGCCGGCGATCTCGACGGGGTTCGTTTCCGGGCTGCTCAAGAACACTCCAAGAGGTGCGCCCGGGGCCTGCCGCAGCCACACCTCAAAGGGGTCGTCTGCCGACTGACTGACCAACCTCGCCGAATACCGAGGGCCGGGCTGCGCCGCGCCCAGCGATCGCCAGCCATCCGGAACCGAGACGCTGATACCGGCCTCGGCGACACTCGCCGACCCCACGACAGCCTCGACGTCCGCCGACCAAGCCGGCCCAACGCCGGTCACGATCGACAGCGTCGCGCAGCCAAGCATGACCCCCCTCCTCGTCTGAGTGGGCGCCGACCCATCCGGTGCAGCCCAGGCATCTACGGCGCCAAAACTCCGGCGGTCGATCCCCGGCGGGACTGTGTCGAGTGCTTGTTCACCGAAGACAGACAAGCCCAGGACAGTCCCGTCGGGACCAACGACGGCACCTTCCGCATCGCCGGCCCACACGGCGAACGATTGCGCGTCGACTCCACTCGACGGCAGCACAAGCCCTGGCTCACTCGATGTCTGAACATCGATCGAATCGCGATCTCCAGCACCTGCCACTGCGAAGAAGAGGACTGCCGCAACAGCCGCAGCTGCTGCAGTCAACACGGCGCTACGACGACGTCCCTGGCTGGCGGTCTGTGACGCATCCGCGGCATCGGGCGCGGGCCCGAGCTCAGGAGCGGCGCTGACGACGACCGCCAACCCGCGCTTCACACTGGCATCGAAGTCATCCGTCATGTCAGGGCCTCCTTCAGGGACGCGCGAGCGCGCTGCAGATTCCGGTGAACGGTGCCCCGTGACACGCCCAGCGTGTCGGCGATCTCCTGCTCGGTCATGTCGTGCCAGTAGGCGAGGAAGACCACAGATCGCTGCTTCAGGGTCAAGGCAGCGATCGCGGCCAACAGATCAACATCCCTGCCGGCGTCCTCCAGCGGCTCCACACGTACTGCCGCCAGATCTCGACGTCGGCGACGCTCGCTCTGTCGAGCCAGATTCCTCGCCTCGTTCCGCACCGCCTTGAGCAGGTACCGATCGAAGTGTTCGATCTCGCTCCAGCCGGCGACCCGGGTGCACCGGAGGAAGGCGTTGACCAGAACGTCATGCGCCTCGCTCGGGCCGACGAGCAGAGCAGCGAACGCAAGCCCATGAGGCCCGAACTCCCGCCAAGCCTCCTCAACCCCAACCGACTCGGCTACAACCAACGGCCGCAGATCCTCCTTCACACCCCTAGAACACCGCAGCCAACGACCCTGCGCGACTTCGCCCCACCTCGTTCATGCGCACCTCGACCTTTCGACTGCATCCTCACACGAGGACCGTAGGAACCGGTGCGAATTCATCCCGCGCAAGTCCGCAACGAACGCTGAGCGTTCGTCGGCGCCGCCTCCGGCGTCACCGCAGAAGGGCGCACTGCGCCGAGCGCGCCGCGCACTCGCAGACGCATCTTTCGTCACCGATCCGAGGGATACACAGTTGCACCTCCCGTTGGGAGGTGCCGGGTGCGTCGGCCACGAGAACGGCCGCCACAACTTCCGGCGACTTGCTCATGCTGTTGACAGCATATGTCTTCAACCACATACCGAGGGCCTGGCGATCTCTTGTCGTCGTGATGCTCGCCGGTGACAAGACCCGACTCGGCAACGATTGGTACCCGGGAATCGTTCAACAGATCGACAACACGATGGTCGGCGACTGGGAGCGGACCCACGCCACACACCGAGCCAAGCGAAGGAGAACACGATGAGCCACCCGGAACAAGCCTCGATCCCCGCCATCGACGACAGTTTCAGCGACGACGACTTCGCAACCGCGACCGAACGAGTCCGCAACACCCGAGAGCGAGCGCTCCGGGACCCCCACTTCGCTGCGACAGTCGAGTCCAAACGCGAGGCCATCGACCGCCGCGTTTCCTCCCTCGCAGCGCTGCGCAAAGCCCGCGGGCTCACACAGGCGCAGCTCAGTGACGACCTCGACATGAGCCAGGGCGAGATCTCACGACTCGAACGCCGCGAGAATTTGCACCTCGCCACACTCGCCCGATTCATCGAAGCAACCGGCGGCCAACTGCGCATCACCGCCGTCTACGACAATGACGAGGTCGACATCGGCTTCGGCGATGCCGCTGCAGAGCAGGCGCAGTAGTCCCCCGACTGGTCACCTCGCAACACTTCCGGTCAACCCCCGCGGGAGGTGCGTCCGGATCGCGTCAGAAGTGACCTACAGGTGCGTGCCGGGTGCGTCCGCTTGGCCCCGGCGATCCGCTGTGGGAGCGCCGAACGGCGGGGCGAGCCGCGGCGATCACTGCACCAAGCCGGCGCCTACTGTCATGCCGACCAACTTGTTGTTGGACGTCGCAAACGATCCGGCCTCGGGCGAGATTCTCGCTGCGACGAGCGGCGTGGGCACGAACGGGCAAGGGCGGCGACTCAGACTCGGCTTACAAGCGCCGAACAACTACTCATGAGTCGAGCGGGCCTCGCCACCACGACCCTCCTGGGCGCAGCGCTCCTCACGATGGCCTTGCTCAACCTGCTGGGCTCGAATGAGTGTGACCCTGGCAGACGAGTCGCCTCGACCGTCCGAGTGGTCGACGCAGACGGCATCTCGCCGAGAAGCGCGACCGTGTGGCAAGGCGAACGGGAAGTCGGCACAACCGGATTCACCGGCGAGACCCACGCCCACTTCGACACCCATAGTGACGAGGTCTGGACGGTCGCAGTCGACGGGGGTCGGCCACGTCGTACTACGAGGTCGACGTTGACCGAGGAGGTCCGTAGCTACTCAGGCACATGTGTCCTTCGCATCCAGATGACCCTAGAGATGGACTAGCTGGTCCCGGGAGCGGAACGGGACAGGTGCGCTACTCGTGCGTTCGAAGGTGCGTCACTTCTGCGAATGCCGAGCCGAGCCATCTCGAGGATGACCAGAAGGTGCGTTCCGGGTTGGCGGAGTCGAGCCGGTGCAGCCGAGACGCACGACCGAAGCAGCAAGGACGAACAACAGCGCAACATGGCGTTGCGGTGCTCCAGCCCCGAGGCCGAGCGATCGGACGTGACGACTGCCAGCCGGGCGCACTCGTCACCGCCCGGCAGGGACGCAACGACCGGCCCTTGCGACATCGGCCACAATCGAATCGGGAGCCGGTCGCTCGGGCGACTCGCCGACGATTACGGCGAGACCGAATGGGCAGAGACCGACCCAGACCGACTCCGGGACAGACTCGGGCCGCTCGCCAGACAGGTCCACGCCAACACTGAAACCGAGACCGTCTCGCTCGGCGGACGCCACAGCGACCGGATCGATGACATGGTCGCCGGGAAGCACGACACCGCCAGCCGACTCAACGAGCATCAATGCGATCTGAAGGCTCAGACGACGGGGAGGAGCGAGCAGCGCGCCCCCGCACTCGAGCTGCACCGACTCCACAGCGTCAGCCCAGGCATCGTCAGGAAAGAGCCCAACCGACCCACCAGCTACGTCGCCGACAACCTCCTCAATGATCGTCATCGAACCATCTGCGGCGAAGGGATCGACCACGGATCGGACGAGCTGTTCATCCTGGCAATGCAACCCGGCCACGAGACGATCATCTCCGACATCGGGCTCGATCGGAGCAACCTCGCTCCAGCGATCGCCCACGAGCCGGAACCGCCAAGCCGACCAGGCACCGCCCGGGCCGCTGAAGTCGACCACGACCACGCTGTCCGACCCGACCGGAGCAAGCCCGACCTGACCGTACGAGATCACCCCAAGATCGACCATGGCGCCGGTCTCTGCATCACAGAGTCGAGTGCGGTCGTCCGTGTCACCTGCGAGCACGACGCCGTCGACTGGCACACCGAGGGCATCGATCGAACTCCAACCTTCTTCGACACACGGCAGGGCACTCGCCGCTTGCGCGGCCGCAGACGACCTCTGAGAGGGCAACGACGTCGTCGGCTGCTGCTCGGTCGTCGTCAATGAGACAGGCGAGTCGGGGTCTCCAATCACAGCAGACGATGGCAAACCCGTCGACGGGGCCTCGCCGCTCCCCACGCAACCCCCCAGGCACATCGCCGCCACGATCAACCACACCCTCGGCACCTCACGAGTGTCCCACTGATCCCCGGACTGCACGCCGCGGCACGAGGACTCGCCGCTCCGATCGAGCAAAGGGTGCCGTCTGATCGTGGGATCGCTCACATCGAGTCAAGGCGTCGCCGTAGTAGCCAGCACCGCTCGGCAGGTCGCCCGGTCCGGGTCTGACGATGGTTCGTGCCGCCCTCCGATATCGACGAGCAACGCGAGCGCGGGCCTGCCATGTCGCGACGCCCGCGGGTCTACCGTTCGACGGGTGGGTGAGATCGAGTGGACGCGGAACGAGGACCACGCTCCTTCGGATCGACGATCAGTCCACGAAGGCGTGACCCGTCAGCCTCAATGGCCGCTCGCTGTTGTGGCCGTCCTGGCGGCAATCGGGCTTGGGGCAGTCCTCGTATCCCGCCCTGATGAGGCGCCCGTCGAGTTGGAGAGGACGGAAGATCCCCTGCCGATCGACGTGGCGACCGCTCTGGCCATAGTCGACGGCGGCTGGGAGTGGACCGAGTTGCAACTTCCCCCTGACACCACCCGGGTCGGCCTGGTCGGAGGTGTGCCATGGGCGCTCGTGCCCGAGGAGAGCCAACCACAGTCGTACCCGGCGCAGGGCCCCGAGAAACTCTTCGTCCAACGCGGCGCCGATTGGGAACCGGTCCGACTCCCCGCCGGCGATGGCCGGCTCATGCCATTCGACGACGTCCTGTTCTGGGCCGGACCCGACCCGAAGATCTCAACCGACCGAGGAACCACCTGGTCGGCCATCGAGCCGGGTCGACCCCACTCCGGCCGGTACGTCACCCGAGAGGTCCAGGCCACCGCGGCCACGAGCCTGAGCGGCGGTCGTGTCGCGATGGTCGTCGGCGTCCGTGACCTGTTCGACGCGAGCTCGTATCTCGCCGACCACCACGCCGATGTCGATCTGGACGACGCACTCGACATCCAGGCGTTCGGACAGACCGTCATGATCTGGTCCGGCGACAGGGTCGACCTCACCGAGATCACCATCGATGAGATGGTGCTTGACGAGCCCAGCATTGCCGCACTCGAACCGGGCCGTGACCCCGAGACACGCGTCATCGAGATCGATGCCGACGGCACCGTGCTCGACGATCGGCCACTCGACGTGCCGGGCTGGCCGATCAACCTCCGTGAAGACGACGACGGCCTCGTCGTCGAAGCCGAACCGTCTGCGTGGCGGCGGACCGACATGGGATGGGTCGAAGAGGAGCCGACCTTCTGGCACCGAAAGGTCGGAGGACTCGAGTTCTCCGTCCCGGGTCAGGCCCGGGTGCGGCAGCCGGGCGGCTCGTGGTCGAGATGGGACGGGGTCGTCGGGTTCGCTTCGGCGTTCGCCGATGGCGCCGCGATCATCGCAACCCGGACCGACGCCGACCCTCCTCGGATCGAGATCGTCGGCGACACCCACACACTGTCCCGCCTCGCGTATGACGACTGGACCCTGGAACGCAACGACGGCACTGGAACCACCGAGCAGTGGTACATCGACCCGCCACTGACCGAGGTCGCCGACGGGGTCTGGCAGATCGACGACGCCACCGGCGCCACCTTCCAGTTCACCGACGACGAGTGGACCGCGGCGATCCATATCGCCCGAGCCGGTCGGGCAAGCCCGAATCTCCTCGTCACCACCACCGGCACCGATTGGGCCCGGCAACCAACAGCCTCAGCCCTCGGAGTCGGCTACGGCGACATCCACCCGACGATCAACGGCGGGGTCGCGATGGTCGTGCTCTCCGACCCGTGGGGAACAGTTCGAGATGCCATCGACCGAGTCGAACGACCCCGAGCCTGGATCGCCACGACCCCCTCCTGAAGAGTTCTGCCGCGAATTTGCCGCGAAACTTCGCGGCACACCGACGATCTGCCCGGACCTGGCGGACACCCCTAGCGCTCTGAACAGGGAAAACGTGATCGCGGCAGCACTGCCCGGACCCTCCAGAAGCCACTTTTAATCCCAAGGTGCCGGGTTCGAGACCCGGGCG
>JAHDBV010000138.1:3035-8545 GCA_020630195.1 Acidimicrobiales bacterium | reverse complement strand
CGCAGCGATCGCCGAATCGCTCCCCGCCCAACAAGTCGACTGGCTCCGAGACCGCCTCGAGCAAGCCGACCGTCTCGAAGACGAACTCGAAGACGCACACCACGAACTGGCCGAAACCCGCGAAGAGCTCGACAAGGTTCGGGCCGACCACGGCCAGCTCGTCCAACAGCTCGCCGACCACAGGGACCTCGACCAGCGCCGCAACGACCTGAACCAACGCGAGGACCAGTTGCGGCTCGCCGAATCGACCCTCGATCTGCGTCAACAGCACATGCAAGACCGGCTCAATGACCACCGCGAACTCGTCGCCCTCGTGTTCAAATCGCCGACGTTCCGCACCGTGCAAACCAGTCAGGTGCCCGTCGATGGCGGCGAGTACGCCACCGGCTACATCGACAATGCCGGCCAACAGAACATGGCCCGTACCGGCGAAACGCTGATGGATGCCACGACGACCACTGAGGTGACCGAAACGTGAGCGACCCCATCGACATCCCGCGCCTGTCCGACGCCGACATTCAGCAGTTGGCGATCGACATGGCCGCCAACACGGTCCTGCTGCGCATCGTCCCCTACACCGACCTTGTCGAGCTCCGCCGGATCTTCATGATCCTGGCGCTCGTCGAAGGCGACCAGTTCCCGCTCGAGGCCGGCGCCGTCTACGAATACGTGTCTGCTTCGTCGATGGCAGTGAACGGGCTACCGGCGTTCATGTCGTGCAAGACGCTCAACCATGCCGACGTGCCGTTGGTGATCGGCCGATGGGAAGAGATCTCGCCGAACATCGACGAGGGCGAACGATTCGATGCCGACCAGTGGGCGGCCGACTGGGACATCTGGTCGACGAAGGTCGCCGAGCTGCGTGCAGAGCAGGCCCGCAACGTCGAACTGAAAGCCGAGCTCGCTGAGGGGCAGCGATGAAGCTGCGATGCAGGCCCGAAGGGCGCCCCGGCACCTACCTCGTTGACGTCGACGACGTCCGGGCATACGCCGCCTGGTGGTTCGAAACCAACGACGACGTGCACACGATCAAGTTCGCCGGCCCGATCCACGTCGGCTGCGACGTGACCCGAGACGAATTCGATCAGCGGTTGGCGGTCGAGCTCGAACCCGACGACATCGGCTGGGGTGTCGTCCTCGACCCGGACAATTCGGTCAACGGCCATCACCTCGTCCTCGCGTACGGCTACGGGCCGCCCGAAGTGTTCGACTTCGGAATCCGGACCGTCGACGACCTCGACATCGGCCCGGCGGATCCGCCGGCATCGGTGACCGTCAACGTCGCCGGTGACGCCTGGATGTTCGAAGGCCGCGCGTCAGCGTGCCTCGAGTGGGCCACACAGAAACTGGCCGAATACCAATGAACGCCCGCTATTGCACCAGTTGGGCGTATCACGGCGACGGCGGCCCCATGTGGGCCAACCCCATCTACCAATCCGACCACGACTACGTCGAGCTAGGCGAGTTCACGTACGCCCGTGGCCCCGAAACGACCGATGCCCGCGGGAACCCGATGCACGCCACCGCCAGCGCCAAGGAACGACTCGGCGAAGTGCGCGAAATGATGCGCCGGTTCGTCGAGCATCACACTGGTGTGTCGTCGCCGCCGTCCGGCCTGCTCGACGCCATGATGCAAGAACCGGCGTCGGACACGATGTCTGGCGAAACGCTTCGCCGCATGCCCGGGTCGATCACGCCGGCCCGTATCGACGAGCTCCTCGTCGAACATCCGATCCGGCAAGGGGCCCTGTTCTGATGGCCGGCGAGTCCGTGACCGTTCTGCACCGGTCGTTCCCCGGCATCGACGTCTACCGCAGGCCATGGCTCGCCAAGTGGTGGCATCAGGCAGCGGTCGCACGTCTCGCCGGCCGAGAGAACGCCATCGACATTATCTCGTTCACCGAGCACGACTACGAGTCTGACCGGCTGCACGTGCACGTCGAAGCGTGGCAGACCCGTTGCCAGCGGGCCCGCCGTATCTACAAGGAGATCCATGCCCGTCGCACATGAGCACGAGAAGTTCCGGCGCAAACCAACCGAGGCGCCGACCGCCGAGCAGCGGATGGCGCAACGCCAACGAGACCGTGAGGCCGCGTCGATGTCGATGGATCGGGCCATGCGTCTCACCGGTGGCCTCGTCGGGTTGAACAGTCAGAAACCGCGGTCGGCGGCCCCGAACCGTCCCGCGCCAGGTACCGGCGGCAAACGCCCCGGCAAGACCAGAAGGAAGTGACCATGCCAAACGATTTCCCGGTGATGTTGGGGTCGGACAACGAGCGGCACAACACGACGCTGTTCGGTGACACCGCATGTGGCGCCGAACATCTGTGGGCGGAACAACACCGCGAACACGACGACGAAGAACACGACGACGAACACGACGATGAAGAGTTCTCGTTGGTCGACACCGGCGAGACCGACGTGACATGCCCGGCCTGTCTGGACAACGCATGAACACCGAACGGCTCACATCCGCGTTGATCGGGTTCGTCATCGTGGCCGGCACCATGTCGCTCGCCGGCATCATCGGCCTGGGGTACCTGTGGGCGGGCTGAGCTTTCAACGTGTCTACGAAGGCACCCACGACGGTCTCGAGGTGTTCGCCGAACGACGCCCGCCGTTCGATTGCATCCTCGGCATCTGTTGCGTCGACGGCTGCCCGGGCGGCCGCGACCTCGGCGGCGCCAGCCACGGCCGCGGCACCGCCACCGAACAATGGGTGATCCGCGGGGAAGGCATCGCGGTGTCGTGGTCCCTGTACACCGGCGAGTATCTGCCCGAATCTGTCGCCGAGCTCAACCGGCGCGGCCTGCGCGGCCCCCGAACCCCGTCGGCTGGCGGGCTCGGGTTCCACACGGCGACCCCGCTGTACGAAGGGCAACCAACCCAGCAGGGTTGCATCACGTTGGGCATCGACTGTTTCTACGACACGTCGTACCTCGAAGCCGACGAGGGCCTCAGACTGCTCGAGACCGAAGGCAAAGCAGCAGTGTGGGCGTGGCTGGCCGGGCATTGGCAATCCACGCTGCGACAGGTGATGGCCGCCCATGGCTGACATCGAACGGTCACCGTGGATGTTCCGCCCCGAGATGGATCGGCTGGTGTCGCGCGGGTTGCTTCCGCCCGACGTCGACCGGGTCAATGTGACTGGTGATGGCTGTCGAATGAACGTGTTCCACGGGCCCGACGGCGCTCACCTGACCGAGTTCCGGGCCCGCCACGACCCGTATCGGCTGTCGCATCACGGCGAGTTCGATTGGATCGAGATCGAACGGACCCTCTCGAACCTCACATGGTAGATGGACATCTTGATACGTGTCGGCTATTGTTGGGGGTGGGGAAACGGTCCAAGCCGGCAGATATGACTAGCTGTCGACCCCATACACCCCGTACAGTGTGTTTACCGAGGTGACTGACCTGCCGATAGGTGTGTCAGCGAACGGAATTAGGGAAGCAACGATGGAACCAATGATGAAAGCCGATGAGGACCGCACCGCGGAGACCTTCCGCGATCACCAGCCGGGCCGTTGCATGTCGTTCGAGGAAGCCCTCGAGACGTCCCTCGAAGACAGCGCCGAGCTGTTGGATCGACTCAAGAATGAGTGGGCCCACTAACCCGGTCACCCTCGACGAGTTCCTGCAGATCGCCGCAAAGCAGCTGGGCACCGCGCCCGAGGTGCTGGCCAGGCTGGATCGGATAGGGCAAGTCGACTACGCACTGTCAACGCCAGACATGGGGTTTGGTGACGTCGACCGGTATCCGACCGTCGCAGCGAAGGCCGCGGCGCTGATGTTCCACATCGCACAGGCGCACGCTCTGCCCGACGCCAACAAACGATCAGCATGGCTCACCATGCTGGTGTGGCTTCGTCGCAACGGGTTCGATCTCCGCTTCGAAGTTCTCGACGCCGAGGCGACCGTCACCGCGGTCGCCTCGGGTGTCATGTCGCTCGAGGATCTGGCGCTCTGGTTGCACGATCGGATCTTTGCGCTGGAATAGCCGACGCACACCTTGGACATCTTGATACGTGTCACGTATCATGGGTGGATGTCGAAGACGAAGATCGAATGGACCAACGTCACTGCGTGCAGATCGTGCGGCGCCGAGATCTTCTGGGCTATCACGAAGACCTCGAAACGGATGCCGATCGACGCCGTACCCACCCGGGACGGAAACGTAGAGATTTTGCGCAACGGTGACGCAACACCGTGGGCGATCGTTCACGCCGAACCCGCGGGCATGTTCGACGCCTGGGCAGAACGAGCGCACACCTCGCACTTCGCCACCTGCCCCGAAGCTGACAGCTGGCGCAAATGACGCATCACGGGGAGCTCACCGACGAGCAGAAAGCCCAGCTGCTCGAGGCGTTCGGCGAGGCCCGCGACTCGTTCAGGTCCGTGTGGGGCAACCTGCGCGAGCAGGCGCAACGGTTCGTTGAGGTCATGGCCGGCACCGTCACCGACCAGCTCCTCATCCGCATGGCCATCGAGAAATGCGGCATCACCGAAGCCGACATCCGCAAAGTCGACCGCCGGACCGGTGTCGTCTACCTGCGGAACTGGCGGTGGATCAACGTCTTGTCAGGCCGGACCGGAATGTTCACCTACCGGCATCAGCCCGGCGACGTGACGCTGCGCTACGACACCCGGCCGATGGCCAAACCAATCTCCAACCCTCGCACCTACGAGCAACAACAAGCGCTCTACGACACGTACCTCAAGGAAATGCTGTGATGGCTGACCGTTTGTTGGACCGGTGGGCGGTCGAATCGTGGGCCCATTTCCTCGGACCGTGCAGCCCGCACGTGCCCGATTGGATGTGCGCGCCGCAGCTCGTCACCGTCGAATGGTTCCCGCTGAGATGGCTCGCGCAACGCCACGCCAACGACATGGCCCGCGACGGCGACCTGGTCGGCGGGATCGTCCGATTCGAGTACCAGGTCGTGCACCGTCACCGGCGCCTCCCGGTCCCGCTCGCCGCGGATCTTCACGACTTTCGACCGCGGGCGCTCACCGCATGAACCATCCGGTCGCCGCCCTGCCGACACCGACGGCGACGGCAACTGCCCGCAATGCGCCCGGGACCCCTACGCCCACAACCCAACCCCCGAACCAAGGAAGAACCGCATGGACGAATTCGCTGTGATCGAGATCATCTGGACCGATGATCGTCGCCCCGCCCGCTACCTCGTCGACGCCGGCACCGTCGACGAGATCGTCGGCCAGGACGGCACCGACGTCGGCTTTCACGAGATCCCGTACCGGGTCATCGACATGGCCGGCCCGACCGACGAGACGCGCCGCGACTATGTGAACGCCAACCACATTCGGCTGTTGCGCATCGTTGCGCCGCAGGCCGATGACCTTGTCGTTCCGGAGCCGTTCTGATGGGCCGCCTGATCGCCGGCGCGGTCGCCGGATATGCCGCCACCCGCGCCGCTGCCGCATGGAAACACCGTCAGGACCGGATCAACGCCGAGCTCGAGGAACGCCGTCAAACCGGCTCCGCG
>JAHDBV010000138.1:1623-2939 GCA_020630195.1 Acidimicrobiales bacterium | reverse complement strand
AGCGGTCGCATGACGATCTCGCTCGAAGAAGCCGAAACGTTCATCACCGAACAGCTGGGTGAGCTGCCCGACGGTGTCGACGGCAACCACTATCGCAACGGTCAGGGCGACACCGTGTTCGTGCTCGCCGTCACGAACGGCGACTTCGCTGTGTCGTTCGTTGGGCCCGCCGAAGCGTTCGAAGCCTGGTACCGGTTCTCGATCGAGCTGCTCGAGGCGCACACATGATCCTGTGGCTCATCGGTCTGCTGTTCGCCTGGGCCGCGATCGAGCTGTATGGCGACGGCGACAGCATCGGCGCGTTCCTCATCGGCGCGCTCAGTGCCGTGGTCATCTGGCAAGCGATCGACGAGCAGCTGATCGCCGCCCGCCGCGACTTCGACACCTGGTGGGCCGACCTGCAGGAACGCCGCCGCGCCGACCTGTTGGATCGCGACGTGATCTCCGACGCGGTCATCGTCGAGGACGACGATGCTTGATTGGGTCCCGTTCCGAGCCAAGACCCGGGCGGTCCTGACGTTGTCGCAGTGGTTGGGGTGGCGTGCCGGCGTCAACACGGTGCAGGCCATCGCCGACGTGTTCGCCGGCGAAGCCTGGTGGCACATCTGCGCCCACCTGATCTTCGGTCTCATCTCCGCCACGTTCGCCGTGGTGCTGCTGGCAGCCGCCGACGATCTCGAAAGGAACCAGCGATGAACTATGCGTTGACCCTCAAGCAGCCGTGGGCGACCGCCGTGATGCTGTTCGGCAAGTCGATCGAGAACCGGAACTGGCCGCCGTATGCGTCGATCGAGTTCCCGTTCGACCTGTGGGTGCACGCCGGATCCGCGTGGGATTCCGACTGGCACAGCCCGCTGCTCGGCCTGGCCACCGAAGGCCGCCTGCCGGTGTCAGCGGCCGGGCTTCTCCTCGGGTCGTCCACGCAACCCGAAACGCAACGCGAGGCCGGGTTCCCTCGAGGCGCGATCCTCGGCCAGGTGACAGTCGTTGGCGCGCACGAAGCCGGCGAGGCCTGCGGGGAAGCCTGCGGCACGTGGGGCAACACGGCTGCCGGCATGTGGCATTGGGAGCTCACCGACCCGCAGATACACCGTGAGCTCGTCCCGGCCGCCGGGTTGCAGAAACTGTGGACACCGAAAGGCCAGGTTGCCGACAAGCTCGCTGAGCGCATTAGGCCGAACGACCCATGACAGGTGATACGTGTTCGACATGATGATGACATGAACACAAACACCAACACCGCAACCATCGCCCGCACAATTCTCGCCGAGCAGGCCCACAAGTCCGAAGCCGCCAACGGCACCACATGGGTGTTC
>JAHDBV010000138.1:0-1506 GCA_020630195.1 Acidimicrobiales bacterium | reverse complement strand
GAATGGCCAATGTGGGAAGCCATCTGCGAGGCCCGCATCTGACCGCCCACCCCGAACCCCCGCCGTGTTCCCCCACGGCGGGGGTTCACCGCTTTTCAACCGAAAGGAACCACATGCCCCCATCACTCAAGACGTTCGAGCTTGTCGCCATTCGCACCGAATGGCAGCAGGGCCGATCCGGCGATCTCGCCTCCGGCTATTTCGTCGACCGTCAAACCATCACGTTCGTCGGCGACGACGCTCCGCGAACCCGTGCGGTCACCTCGGTGCAATGTCGGACGCTCGACGAGCTCGAAACGATCATGGCCGGCCTGGCGCCGTCCATGTGGGAACAGATCCGCGATGGTTTCCCCGATGACGGGCCGGCCCCCGGCGTCCGGGTCCGGGCCCGCATGCCGACCGGTGCCCGCCGCCCGGCCGGTTTCAAGAACCGGTTCGAGCAGGGCTTCCGCTACCTGCCCGACGGCACCCCGATCACATCCCACAACCTCGAGCAGGCCGTCGCAACGCCAGCACAGGAGGCCGCTCGTGGGTGACCCCATCCAATCCTCCGTTCGGATCCGCAAGGCCGCCCACGCGATCTCGGCCGACACTGCAATCCGCCTGCTCGAGGTTGCCCGCTCGGAAGGGTTCGGCATGCCCGAGTTCGGTGAGTGCGAGACGCTCGCCGAGGCCCGCGACATGCTGCGAGCCGGCGAAACGGTGACGTTCATCGCCGAGTTCAGCTACGGCTGGTCCGGTGTCGAAGGCAACCTCGAAAGCAGCCTCACTCGGCATCGTGACGTCGTCTGGTTCGCTCACACCGAAGCGAAATACGAATGGTCCGCAACGGTGTCACGTTGGGATGGTCAGACGTTCGCCGAGCGCGACGCTGACCAGGAAGCCGGTGTCATGCTCTCGAGTCACCGGTGGGATCAGATCTGCGCCGAGCACGACAACGACACCGACCGGGTGCTTGCCGTGTATGCGGCGCTCACGTTCGCTGACCCAACCTCAGACGCCCCGCAGGACATGGTGTTGGTGACCTGACCCTGCGCGGTGACGAATGAGCGGTGGGCCCTCAGCGGGGTCCACCGCTCTTCGCGCGTCCGGACCTGCAGCTAGTCGAACCGGTGTCCGCAGCGCTCGCACACCCCCCACAGGTACTCCTGGCCGTAGGCGTCGGGGTCGAATCCCTGGTTGCGTTCGGATCGCCACTCGACCTTGTCGTGGGGGCAGTTACGTTGCTCGAACACGCTGCGAGAAATCTGGGCGCGGTCCGACGCGGACGGCTGCTCGGCCGACTCCGCCCACGCCATCGCCGCCGCCACGACACCGACAATCACGACATGAGCAGCGATCGCATACACGAGCCAGGGTCCGCCCTCGCCGAGCTGATACGACACCGGCAGCACGACAACGAAGAACAAGATGAGGTGGGCGCCTCCGCCCAACGTGGGCTGGTCCATGTGGCCACAGTAGGCGCCGATCGACGCGCGAACACCGCGACCACCCGCCCCATGGACA
>JAHDBV010000032.1 GCA_020630195.1 Acidimicrobiales bacterium | reverse complement strand
TGAGCGGGTCGCCGCTCAGCCGGCGATCACGGTGAGGAGGGCCTCGGCGACCTCGGCCGGCTTCTCCTCGTGGGAGAAGAGGCCGGCGCCCTCGATCTCGTGCAATGTTGCGTTCGGGAACGTGTCGACCATGTCCCGGGCCCAGCCGATCGGGAAGAACGGATCCTCGACGCCCCAGACGAGTGCCGTGGGCACGTCGAGCTTCGGGTGGATCTCGGCATGAGCGGCGAAGTCGGACAGCTCGAGACTCTTCAGCAGCTTGATGGCCGCCGCGAGCTTCGCCGGTGACTCGTTGAGCGGTCGGAGGAAGAACTCCTCGAACTCGCCGTCGAGGAGCGATCGGTCGACGAAGGCGTCGCCCACGACGAACTTGTTCCGGCGGAGCGCCGGCTTCATCGCCAGCCAGCCGAGTACGGCACCGAATCCGGGCAGCTGGCGGTTGGCCAGGAACAGTCGGAACCGCCAGCTGGCCTGCAGCTGCTCGGTGTTGATCAATCCGAGCGCCCGGAGGCGCTCGTCGCCGACCACGGCGTGGCGGGTGATGAGCCCACCCGAGTCGTGGCCGACCACGGCGATCTCGTCGACGCCGAGCCCGTCGATCACCCGGCGGACGGTTTCCTTGTGCTGGTCGATGCTCATGGGCGTCGAGGCGTCGAAGCGGCTCGATCCGGCGCTCGGGAAGTCGAGCACGTGGCAGGTGGCGTGGTCGACGAGGTGGGGGAGCAGGCGCCGGAAGGTGGCGCCGCTCACTGGCCAGCCGTGCACGAACAACACGTCGGGGCCGGAGCCCACCGTCCGCAAGGCCGCCTCGCCGGCGCCGACGTCGATCCACCGATCGGGTTCGGTGCGGAAGAGGTCGCTGGCCTGGGTGTCGGTGAGGGTCGGCATCTGGGGCTCCGGAGGATGTGCGACGCATCGGCCGCGGTGTGTAGTGGCCACTACGAAACCTAGATGTAGTGACTGCTACGGTTAAGTGCCTCATGGCACGCCGACACAGCAAGAACGAGATCCTCGACGCCGCGCTCGACGTCGCCTTCGAAGGTGGGCTCAGCCAGCTCAGCTTCGGCCGGGTCGCCAAACACCTCGGGATCGCCGATCGGACCGTCGTCTACTACTTCCCGAGCAAGGACGACCTCGTCGGTGAGGTGATCATGGCCCTCGGCCTGCGGCTCCAGGCCTCCCTCGAGCCGGCCTTCGCGGCCAGCGCGGTCGGGCACTCGACGCTCGTCCGTCAGGCGTGGCCCGTGCTCGCCACCGACGAGACCGACCCGGTGTTCGCCCTCTTCTTCGAGGCCAACGGGCTGGCGGCCGCGGGGCGCGAGCCGTACCGAACGCTCGTCCCGGCGCTCGTCGACGCCTGGGTCGCCTGGACCGTCGAGCGACTCGACGGTGACGACGAGGCCGCCAAGCGTGAGCAGGCACTCGCGGCCATCGCCGTCATCGACGGACTGTTGCTGCTCCGGCTACTCGTCGGCGCCGACGCGGCCGACGCTGCGGCCGCACGTCTCGGCGCCGCTTGAGCGAGCTCAGCCGCCGAGGTGATCGGCGGCGTCGTGTGCGGCCGCCTCAGCCTCGTCCCAGTAGCCGATGAAGATGCCCGAGCGGGCCACGTCGCCATCGGGCGGGACGAGCGTCGAGCGCATCCCGCCCACGGCGACCTCGTTGGCTCTCGCCCGGTACCAGGTGAACAGACGCTCGCGGAGATCGTCGCGGACCGTGCGGAGCCCCGGGTCGTCGTGGCGATCGACGAGCTCGTCGGGGTCGGCGTCGAGGTCGTACAGGAGGTCCGGGCCGGTCTCGGAGAGGATGTACTTGTGGCGCTCGGTGCGGATCATCGTCGCCCGCATCGCCGTGGTCGGTGTCCCCGAGGGCAACCGCTCGGCCAGTTCCATGTAGGAGAGTTCGGTCTCGCTGATCGCGTGGGCGTCGGTGTCGGGCGGCGCACCGTGCAGAGCCGGGACGAGCGAATCCCCTTCCAACCAGTCGACGTGTGCGTCGAGGTCGCCGCCGACCGCATCGACGAACGTCGGCACGAGGTCGATCGCCTCGACCACCTCGCTCGACGAGGTCCCGCGGGTGACGTCGGCGCCCGCCCGCGGGTCGACGACGATCAGGGGCACCCGGGCGACGGGCTCGTGGAACCAGTCCTTCTCGCCCATCCAGTGATCGCCGAGGTAGTCGCCGTGGTCGGCGGTGAGCACGATCATGGTCTCATCGAGCCGGCCGAGTCGTTCGAGCTCGGCGACCACGCGGGCGAGATGGGTGTCGATCTGTTTCACGAGCCCGAGGTAGGCCGGATAGACGGCGTCACGGACCTCGTCACGGGCGAAGGTCCGGCCCACCCGGTAGTCCTGCAGGGCCCGGAGCACCGGATGGTCGGTGTCGCGTTCGGCGTCGGCCCGCACCGGCGCCGGAAGGTCGAGCGGGTCGACGAGACGGTGATACGGCTCCGAGACCACGTAGGGCCAGTGGGGTTTGATGAACGACAGGTGCAGACACCACCGGTCGTCATCCGCACTGCGCATGAAGTCGATGGCCCGGTCGCACATCCACGCCGTCTCGGAGAGTTCGTCGGGCACGATCGCCGGGTGCGGGGAGGACCGCAGCAACCAGCCCGACACCCGTCGACCCCGTTCGTCGAGCACCGAGTTGGCGGCGGTGTGCCATGGATTCGGGTCGTCGAATCCGTGCTCACGCAGGAAGCGGTTGTAGGGCAGGTCGGCGGCGACGCGATGGTCGGGGTGGAGGCCGTCGTCGCGCTCGGTCGGTTCGAACCCGCACTCGGCGAGGTACAGATTCTCCGGAGCATCGGGATCGAGGCCGAGGCGGGCCAGGCCGCGGCGGTCGGTCCGGAAGTGGGTCTTGCCGGCGAGCGCCGTCCGCACCCCGAGTCGGCGGAGATGGTCGCCGAGCGTCGGTTGGCCGACCGCGAGCGGGATGCTGTTGTACCTGGTCCCGTGCGACTGGACGTAGCGGCCGGTGTAGAAGCTCATCCTCGACGACCCGCACACCGTGCCCTGCACGTAGCCGCGGTCGTAGCGGACCCCACGGTCGGCGAGGGCGTCGATCGTCGGGGTGTCGACGATGCCGCCGTAGCAGGACAGCGCGTCGGCTCGGAGCTGGTCGCACATGATGAACAGCACGTTCCGCACGGCATCGGGAGTCGTCGTCTCGGGCGCCACGCCGCCGACCCTAGGAGCGGGCCGGGTGTCGATGTGCGAGCATCGGGGTCGTGGGGACGACGTGACGAACGGCCCGGCGCTGGAGGGCACCTACGACGTCGACGGTGTCGTCGATGCCTACCTGCGCCATCGGCACGATCCCGGCAGTCCGAACCACGTGATGGAAGAGCCGACGATCGATCGCTGGCTCGACGATCTGACGGGCCTCCGGGTGCTCGATCTCGGGTGTGGCGACGGCACCTTCGCCCCCGTCTGTCTCGCTCGGGGTGCCGTGTCCTACGTCGGCGTCGATGCCTCGACCGGCATGATCGAGCGGGCCCGCACCGGTGCCGATCAACGGGCCTCGTTCGTGCGCGCACCGATCGAGACGCTCCCGGTCGAGCCGGCGTCGGTCGACCTCGTCGTGTCCCGGCTCGCCCTGCACTACGTCGCCGATCTGGATGCGGTGTTGGCGGAGTGTCGTCGTCGGCTCGGGCCCGACGGTCGGCTGGTGATCACCGTCGTCCACCCGGTCGTGTCGTCCGCGCTCGAGGTGCCGAGCGGGCCCCGGACCCATCAGGCCGTCTCCGCCTACTTCGACGAGGGACCGAAGCATCGCTCGTGGTTCGGCACCTCGGTGACCTGGTTCCACCGCACGATCGAGACGTGGTTGCGGGCGCTCGACACCGCCGGGTTCTCACTCGTCGAGCTCGCGGAGTGCGCGCCCGACCCCGACCGCTTCACCGACGAGACCGAGCTCGACCGCCGTCGGGCGGTGCCCGTCGTGCTCGGTCTGTCGGCCCGGGTCCGACCGTGATCATCCAACTCGCCGGCCATCCCGGGTCGGGCAAGTCGACACTCGCCGCCCGCCTGCGGGCCGAGCGAGGCGCGGTCGTGCTCGATCTCGACGACGTGAAGTCGCCGTTGCTCGAGGCGGGCATGGCGTGGCCCGAGGCGTCCGGTACGGCCTATGAGGTGCTCTGGTCGCTCCTCGCGTCCGCCGCCCGACCGGGGGCGCTGATGGTGGTCGACACGCCGTCGTATTGGCCCCGGATCCACGAACGGATCGCCGAGATCGCGGCGGCGGCAGGCGTCGAGCACCGGTTCGTCGAATGTGTCGCTCCGGCCCAGGAGCGGGCCCGGCGTCTTGCCGAACGCCCCACGAAGCGCAGCCAGGTGCCCGCTGCCGGCGATCGGCCAGCAGGTGCGCCCGAGGAGCTCCGTCGGGTCGACGAGCGGGACATCGCTCGGCCCGTGGGCGTCGACTCGGTCGTTCTCGACACCACCGGGCCCGTCGAGCTCGACACCGTCCTCGGCGGCACCCCCCGTCTCGTCGTGATCTCGGGCTGGACGGGGTGTGGCAAGTCGACCCTGGCCGACGCCGTCGCCCATCGACTCGGTGCCGCCGTGGTGTCGGCCGACTGGCTCATGTCGGCCCTGCGAGCCGACCCCGAGGTGTGGCCGAGCTTCACCGATCGTGATCGCCACCGGGCGACCTCGTTCCGGCTCGTCTCCCGCCAGGCCGAGTCCGAACTCCGCCGTGGTCGTTCGGTGGTGCTCGATCTCGTCGGGCGCCCCTGGATGATCCCGACCTGGGTGGCGATGGCCGAGGAGTACGCCGCCGAACTGCGGATCGTCGAGTGCACCTGCTCCGACGCCGAGCTGCGCCGCGCCCGTATCGAAGGCCGACGGCGGGGTATCCCCGACTGGTACGAGCTCGACTGGGACGGTGCCGAGCGCAACCGTCTCGGCTACGAGCCGCTGCCGGACCCGAAACTGGCGCTCGACGCCGCCGACCCGTTCGACGCCATGGTCGAGCGGGCGATGAGGCACGTGTTCCGCCGAGCCGAGGAGGATGTCGCATGACCGGGCAGGACCCCACCTATCTCCGAGAGGTCCAGTACCGGGACGGCTCGCAGTTGGCGAAACGGGCACACGCCCACGTCGCCTATCGAACGGCGCCGATCTCGGGGTTCTCGTTGTTCGCCTCGCTCGTTCCGTGGCCCGCTGGCGGCCGGGTGCTCGATGTCGCCGCCGGCTCCGGCCTGTTGTGGGGCGAGGTCGCGGAGCACGACCCACCAGGGCTGCACCTCACACTCACCGACCACTCGCCGGGCATGGTGGACGAGGCGGTCGCCCGGGCCACGGCCACCGGGTCCTATGCCTCGGTGGAGGGCCAGGTCTGCGACGCCCGTGCGCTACCCCACGACGACGGCTCGTTCGACGTGGTCGTCTCGACGTACGCGCGCTACCACATGCCCGACCCGGAGCATGTGGTCGACGAGCTCGCCCGCGTCGTTGCCCCCGACGGGGTCGTGGCGCTGATGACGAACGGGCCCCGTCACCTCCTCGAGTTCGAACGACTCCGAACCGAGGTGTTCGGTGCGGCCGCCGTGTACGAGGTCAACCGGACCTTCACGCCGGCGATGGCGGCTGCAGCACTCACCGAGCGGTTCGACGATGTGCGCTGGCGTCGCTACGACGACCGTCTCGAGATCACCGACGCCGACGACGCCGTGCGGTTCATGACCTCGAGTGCGCCGGCCACGGATGCGACGCCGGATGAGGTCGCGGAGCTGCGACGCCGTGTCGAGGTGGCGATGGATGCGGCCGGTGGTGTGTTCCATGTCGAGAAGGACACGGGTGTCATCGTGGCCCGAGGTCGCCGGCGCTGACGGCTTCGAATCCCGGGCGGCCGCTCTGGTAGGAACGGGGCAGCCACATCGACACGAAGGGGACCCACGTCGATGACCACCACCCACACCTCCGCCGATCTGGACACGTTCCGGGCACGCTGCATCGCCTTCCTCGACGAGCACGCCGTCGGCATCGGTACCGATGACGACCCCCGCGGTGAGCACGGACTCGCCGCGGCGAAGGTGTTCCAGGCGGCCGCGGTTGAGGCCGGCCTCGCCGGGCTCACCTACCCGACCGCCTACGGCGGCCAGGGCCTCACCACCGACCACGAGCGGGTGTGGCGGGAGGAGTGCGCCAACCATCCGATGATGACCGCCCAGCTCGTCATCTCCCAGGGCATGTGCCTGCCGATGCTCGACGAGTACGGCACCGACGAACAGCGCGCCGCCTACCAGCACCGTCTCATCTCCGCCGAGGAGGTCTGGTGTCAGATGTTCTCCGAACCCGGCGCCGGCTCCGACGTGGCGAGCCTCCAGACCCGGGCCGAGCTCGACGGCGACGAGTGGACACTCAACGGCCAGAAGGTCTGGACCACCCTCGCCCACGTGTGCGACCGGGGCATCGTCATCGCCCGGACCGACCCCGACGCACCGAAGCACCGCGGCATCTCGATGTTCATCGTCGACATGCGCGCCCCCGGCGTCGAGATCCGGCCCATCCACCAGATCGACGGTGGCAGGCGCTTCAACGAGGTCTTCTTCAGCGACGTGCGGATCCCCGCCGATCACCAGATCGGACCGCTCAACGAAGGCTGGCGTCTCGCCACCGCGATGCTGATGTACGAGCGGGTCGCCATCGGCGCCAGCTCGATCGGCGGGATCCAGCGGCCCAACACCGATCACCTCATCGCCACCGCCCGGGCCAACGGCTCGACGAGTGACCCCCGCATCCGCCAGGAGCTCGCCGCCATGTACGCCCGCGAGACCGCGCAGAGTGTGATGGCGCTGCGCTCGAAGGCCGACCTGCAGGCCGGCAAGACACCCGGTCCGGCCGGGTCGCTCGGCAAGTTGATGCGAGCGGAGATCTCCCGGACGCTTCGCGAGTTGCTCGGCCGCCTCCACGGGCCCGGGCTGGTCGCCGGCGACGGGGTCGACGGTGCCGGCAAGGCGACGTTGGCGACCTTCGCCAGCTCGATCGCCGGCGGCACCGACGAGATCCAACGCAACATCATCGGCGAGCGGGTGCTCGGCCTGCCCAGGGAACCGTCGGTCGACAAGGATCTGCCCTTCCGGGAACTCCGCGTCGGCACCCAGCGGTCGTGACCGACGAAGCCACCGTCGCCGCCGAGGTCGAGACCTGGTTCCACGAGGCCTGGGATCCCGACCTCGGGCTCATCGCGTGGCGGACCCGGCTGCTCGAGTCGGGCTGGGCGGTGCCGTCGTGGTCACCCACGTGGTTCGGTCGGGGTCTGCCGGCCTGGGCCGACCGGGTGGCCCACACGACCATCCGTCGCCTCGGCGGCGTCGCGCTCCCGCTCGGTGCCGGCGCCTCGCTCGCCGCCCCCACCCTCTACGAGCACGCCAGTGACGAACTCAACCGACGGGTGCTCGGGCCGGCCCTCACCGGAGCGGAGGAGTGGTGCCAGCTGTTCTCCGAACCCGGTGCCGGCTCCGACCTCGCCGGGCTGAAGGCCACGGCCGTGCTCGACGGCGACACCTGGATCGTGAACGGTCAGAAGGTCTGGAACACGAGCGCCCATCACGCCGATCGGGCGATCCTCGTGGCCCGGACCGACTGGGACGCCGTGAAACACGCCGGTCTCAGCTACTTCGTGCTCGACATGCGCCAACCCGGCGTCGAGGTCCGCCCGATCCGGCAGATGAACGAGCACTCGTCGTTCAACGAGGTCTTCCTCACCGATGCCCGGATCCCGGTCGCCGACGTCGTCGGGGAGGTCGGAGGCGGTTGGCGGGTGGCCCGGGCCACACTCGCCCACGAGCGCTCCTTCGCCGCGACGCGCTCGTTGGCACTGCCTCCGGCCGAGACGGGACGCACCATCGCCGAAGCCCGAGCCGAGTACGAGGCCTACAACGCCACCTACGAGTGGTACCCGCAGCGCCAGGGTCGGCCCGATCTCCTCCCCGCCCGGGCCGAGGCCGCTGGGCGGGCCGACGACCCGGTTCTGCGTGACGAGTGGATGCGCCTCGAGGCCTTCCGCCGGGCCGCCGGCTGGACGGCCGAACGGGCGCGGGTGAACCGTGCGCTCGGTCGGCCGCCGGGGCCGGAGGGCTCGATCGGCAAGCTCGCCACCTCGGAGGTCGCGCGCCGCAGCCACGCGTTGCACACCACGCTCGCAGGGGCGAACGGCATGCTCACGACCGGTGACGACCCGGTCGACGCCGTCGTCGCGGAGGTGCTCGTGTCGACCCCGGCGCAATCGATCGCCGGGGGCACCGACGAGATCCAGCGGAACATCCTCGGCGAGTCGATGCTCGGCCTGCCGAAGGAGCCGGCGGCCGACCGGGGTGTGCCCTACCGGGATGTCGGACGCGGCTGACCCGAGGCGGCGCGACGGATCGATCCGGGTCGCCGACGGCCGTCGCCGCCACCACTACGGTCCCCGGCCATGACCACGGAGGCGGCCGGTCGGCCGATGCGCCAGGCCGTTCGCGGCCTCATGATCGACCCCGCCGACCGCGTGTTGCTCGTCAACATCGCCTTCCCGGACGGCTTCGACGGATGGATCCTGCCCGGCGGTGGGATCGAGGACGGCGAGTCGCTCCGCGAGGCGCTCATCCGAGAGCTCACCGAGGAGACGGGGGTCCCGGAGGTCTTCGTCGGTCCGATGGTGTGGCGCCAGACCACCCGCCATCCCGGGATGGGTGGCGGTCGGTGGGACGGTCAGACCAACACGACCTTCCTCGTGCCGTGCCACGCCTTCGAGCCGACTCCGGCCATGACACCGGAGGAACTGGCCGCCGAACACGTCGTCGGCGTGCGCTGGTGGACGGTCGCCGAGATCGAGCGGGCGACCACCGACGTGGTCAAACCCGACGGGTTGGCCGAGCTCGTGGCCCGCGTGCTCGAGCACGGTGCGCCGGCCGAGCCCTGGGACCTGGGGATCGTCGACAGCGCCCGGGCGGTCCAGGGGGAGCCGACACGGTCGGACGACTAGCTTCGCCGCCATGGGGAGCGCAGCCGGTCGGTACGGGGACGTCGAGGTGACGGTGGGCGACGACTTCGTCGCCACCGCGGAGATCCGACGGCCGCCGAACAACTTCTTCGACCTCGCCCTCATCGACGATCTCGTCGCGCTGTTCCGGGCGTGCGACGACGACCCGGGCGTGCGGGCCGTCGTGATGTGCAGCGAGGGTCGCCACTTCTGCGCCGGTGCCGACTTCGGTGGCAGCCCGACCGAGGCGGCCACCAACGCCGACGGCTCGCCCCGCCACCTCTATGACGCCGCCGTCGAGCTCTTCGCCACCGAGACCCCGGCGGTCGCGGCGGTCCAGGGTGCCGCGATCGGCGGCGGGCTCGGCGTCGCCTGCTTCGCCGACTTCCGGGTGGCCGCGCCCGAGGCCCGATTCGCGGCGAACTTCGCCCGGCTCGGCTTCCACCACGGCTTCGGTCTCACCGTCACGCTGCCCCCACTCGTGGGCCAGCAGCGGGCACTCGAGCTGCTCTACACCGGTCGGCGGATCCCCGGTGAGGAGGCGGCGGCCATCGGGCTCGCGGATCGGCTCGTGCCGGCCGAGCGACTCCGGGCCGAAGCCCACGGGCTGGCGGCCGAGATCGCCGGTTCGGCTCCGCTGGCCGTCCGATCGATCCGCGCCACCATGCGGGGCGGGCGAGCCGAGGAGATCCGGGCCGCCACCGATCGGGAGAAGGCCGAGCAGGACCGTCTCCGCCGCACCGAGGACTGGACCGAGGGGGTGCGGGCGATGGCCGAGCGTCGCCCGCCCGAGTTCCGGGGGCGCTGACGCCGCGGCTCAGGTCTGACCGCGGGCGGCCAGCACCGGCGCCACGTGGTTCCGGTTGACCCGGAGTTCGGGGTCGATCTCCGCCACCTCCATCGACCAGATCACATGGAGCGGTGTGGCCCCGAGGGCGGCCTCGCCGGCATCCAACACGGTCTCGATGAATGCCTGTCTCGTCGCGAGATCCCGACCGGGCCCGAGCCGGGCGTAGAGCGCGATGAACGCGAACGAGGGGTCGCCGTCGGCGACCCGGTACCGGGTCCGCTCGACGGCCCGCATCCGGAGCCCGGCGATCGGTCCGATCGCCGAGTCGACCACGGCGGCGTGGAGCCCGTCGAGGAGCCGATCGATGTCGTGGTGCTCGCCGACGTTGGCCGTGTATTCGATCGTGAGGTGGGGCACGGCCGGTGTCTAGCACCCGGCGTGCTCAGGCGCCGATGGCGTCGTCCCGCGAGGTCCATCGATCGGCGATGGCGACCCCGAGGCAGACGATCACGACGAAGATCGTGAGGAACGCCGTGAGTTCGAACCCCTCGTCGACGAGTCGACGCACCGATGCGCCGACGACGTAGCCGGCGGCGGCCAGGACCACCACGACGCCGGTGATCACGGCGACGGTGCGGGTGGTCGAAGGGGTGTCGGGGTGGGAGGTCGTGGCGGCGTCCATACGGCGATGATGCTCCGGGGCGTGCCATCGGGGATCGGTCGTGTGGTGGAACCGACCTCCACCCCGAGGGTGAACGGCGCCGGTCGGGCCGGCGTCTACTCCCGGGGGACTAGACGAAGTGTCTCCCGGCGTGGGATTCGCCGCGGGCCTGCATCCCGGACGATGGGGCCATGATCGAAGTACGGAATCTCACCAAGGCCTACGGCGAGACGCTCGCCGTCGACGACCTCTCCTTCACCGTTCGCCCCGGCATCGTCACCGGCTTCCTCGGCCCCAACGGCTCGGGCAAGTCGACGACCATGCGCATGATCCTCGGTCTCGACGCACCGACCTCGGGCACGGCCACCGTCGGTGGACGCCCGCTCGCCGAGCACGACCGCCCGCTCACCTCGCTCGGGTTCCTCCTCGACGCCGGGGCCGTGCACCCGAAACGGCCGGCGCACGACCACCTGCGTTCGCTCGCCGTCACCAACGGCCTCCCCGTGTCCCGGGTCGATCACGTGCTCGACGTCGTCGGCCTCGGTGAGGTCGGCCGTCGTCGCAGCGGCGGCTTCTCCCTCGGCATGGGCCAGCGTCTCGGCATCGCCGCCGCCCTGCTCGGCGACCCCGAGGTCGTCATGCTCGACGAGCCGGTGAACGGTCTCGACCCCGAGGGCATCCTCTGGATCCGTCACCTGTTGCAGAACCTCGCCGCCGAGGGCCGCACGGTGTTCGTGTCGTCGCACCTCATGAGCGAGATGGAGCTCATGGCCGAACACTTCGTGATCATCGGCCGGGGCCGGCTGATCTCCGACATCTCCGCCGACGACCTCCGGGCCACGGCCAAGGGTGAGTCGACCGACGTCCGGGCCGATCGGCTCGGCGACCTCGTCGGGCTCCTGCGGGCGGACGGGGTCGAGATCGTCTCGTCCGACCGGGAGACCATCACGGTCCATGGCCGCACGGCCACCGAGATCGGCGGCGTCGCCCGGGATGCCGGCATCACCCTCCACGCCCTCGTGCCCGAACAGCGCTCGCTCGAGGACGTCTTCATGTCGCTCACCGCCGATGCGGTGGAGTACCACGCCAGCGCCGCCACCCCGGTGGCCGTGTGATGACGACCACCACCCCCACCACCGACCCGACCCCCACCACGAACCCCGCCAGCGAGGCCGCCATGACCACCACCATCACCCCCACCACCCGTCCGTCCACCGTCACCCGCTCCGGCCGGATCCGCCTGCCGCAGGTGACCCGGGGCGAGTGGATCAAGTTCTGGACCGTCCGCTCCACCAGCATCACGCTCCTCGCCGGAGCCGTCGCCACCGTGGCCTTCGGCATGATCTTCTCCCTCGTCGCCGAATCGGGTGCGGAGGCACCCGGACCGGCCGCCTTCCTCAGCGACCCGGTCGACCTCGCCCTCGGGGGCATCGGGATCACCGAGATGGTGGTCGGGGTACTCGGCGTGATCATCGTCGCCGGGGAGTACTCGACGGGCCTGATCCGCACCGCGTTCGCCGCCGTCGGCCGCCGGTGGACGGTGATCGCCGGGAAGGTGGCGGTGCTCGCCGCCTCGATCACCGGGGTGATGACCGTCGCCGTGACGGCCGCCGTCGTCGCCGGTCAGGCCGTCTACGGCGGTGGTGAGCCCACGGTGCCGGTCACCGAGGTGCTCGACGTGATCGCCGGCACCACCGTCTATCTGGTCGGCATCGGCCTCATCGGCGTGGCGCTGGGCTTCATCCTCCGCTCCACCGCCGGTGGTATCGGCACACTCGTCGGCGCCGTCTTCATCGGCCCGAACCTGCTGCAGCTGCTGCCCGACTCCATGACCGACGTGTTCCTCGAGTACCTGCCCTCGGAGTCCGGAGCTGCGATCATGACCCGGGTGAGCGACCCCGACCTCCTCGACCGTGGCCCCGCCTACGTCGTGTTCGGTGCGTGGGTGCTCGGTCTTCTGGGCCTCGCCACCGTGCTGGTGCATCGGCGGGACGCGTGACCGACGATCGCCTCTCGGCGGCGATGGCCTGGTTGCGGGCGGATGTCCGCCGCTTCGACCTGGCCGTCGCCGCTGCGACGCTGGCGCTCGGCAGCCTGCTGCTGTTCGTCGAACCCAACGACTTCGAGACCGGCCGGCCCGAATGGGTGGCCGGTCTGGTCGCGTTCGTCGTGGTGCTCTTCCGCCGGTGGCAGCCCTTCGTGATGCTGGCGGTCGCCCTGGCCTGGACGGCGGGGCACGTGGCGCTGTTCGACCGACCGACCCCCACCGTGTTCGCCGTCATCGTGCTGGTCGCGACCGTCGCCGTCCGGCTGGAACGGACCCGGGCGATCGTGTTCGGTCTGTCGGTCGGCCTGAGCATCTACGTGCTGGGTCTGATCGGCAACGACGCCGAACTCGGTGACGCGAGGGCGCTGATCGGCATCGTCTGGACGGCGTTCGCCGTCGGGGTCGCCGATGCCGTGCGGAGTTGGCGTCGGTACCGGGACGCCACGGCGGCCGAGATGCGCTCGGCGGTGCTCGCCTCGGAGGCTCGTGTCCGCCAGCACGTCAGCGAGGAGCGCCTCGAGATCGCCCGGGAACTCCACGATCTGCTGGCCCACAACCTGTCGGTGATGAACGTGCAGACCGGCGCCGCGCTGCACCTGCTCCGCAACGATCCCGACCGCGCCGAGGCCTCGTTGCAGGTGGCCCGCGAAGCCGGGCGAACCGTGCTCGACGAGCTCCGGGAGCTGCTCGCCGTGCTGCGCCACGAGGGCGACGGTGCCGATGCGCCGACCTCGTCGTTGCCGACGTTCGACGACCTGCCCGGCCTCGTCGACACGTTGCGAGCGACCGGACTCGACGTCCGGTGGCGCACCGAGGGCGAGGCCCGGGCGCTCGCTCCCGCGGTGTCGCTCGCCGCCTATCGCATCGCCCAGGAAGCACTGACGAACGCGGCCAAGCACGGGATCGGCGGTGCGGATCTCCTGACGACCTGGTCGGACGCCGGTCTCGGTATCCGCGTCGAGAACCCGGTCGGTGCGACCGCGACCGCGGATGTCGCGGGCTCGGGACTCGGGCTGATCGGCATGCGTGAACGGGCGGTCGCCAACGGGGGTCACCTCGACGTCGAGGCGACCGGGACCCGACACGTGATCGATGCCCGGCTGCCGGTGTCGGCGGGAGTGGGGCCGACCCGATGACGATTCGTGTGGTGCTGGTCGACGACCAGGCGCTCATCCGGGCGGGGTTCGCCGCCATCATCGACTCGGCGCCCGACCTCGAGGTGGTGGGGGAGGCCGACGACGGCACGGAGGCGATCGACGTCATCCGGGCCGGCCGGGCCGATGTCGTGCTGATGGACATCCGGATGCCCGGCCGCGACGGGCTCGCCACGACGCGGGACATCTCCGCGGCCGAGGACCTCGCCGGGGTGAAGGTGATCGTGCTGACCACCTTCGAACTCGACGAGTACGTGGTCGGCGCGATCGAGGCCGGCGCCAGCGGATTCCTCGACAAGGGCGTCGATCCGGACGTCCTGCTCGACGCGATCCGGGTCGTGGCCGAGGGTGAGGCACTGCTCACACCTTCGGCGACCCGGGCACTCCTCGCCTCGCTCGACGAACGCGGCCCGGTGGCCCGACCGGTCGACGACGAGGTGCTCCGTCACCTCACGGGGCGGGAACGCGAAGTGGTGGCGCTCGTCGGGCGCGGGCTCACCAACGACGAGATCGCCGAGGCGCTCGTGGTCTCACCACTCACCGCCAAGACCCACGTGAGTCGGGCGATGACGAAGCTGCACGTACGTGACCGGGCCGGGCTCGTCGTGCTCGCGTTGAAGACCGGGCTCACGACGCTGGACGATCTCGGTTGAGTCGGCGTCAGTCGGGCACCCGACACCAGTAGACGTCGTAGCCGGGTGGGTCCCATCGTTCGTGGTCCTCGACCACGAACCGGTCCTCGAGCAGCCGTCGCATGGCCGGCGCCGGCCGGCGCTCGAAGTAGCGCCGCTCGCCGGGGATGGTCTCGTCGTCGGTCCACGCCTCGCCGTCCCGGCCTCCGGGCCACAGGCCGAGGACCACGGGCCCACCGCTGCGGGTGACACGCACGAGCTCGTCCAGTGTGGCGACGAGCGCGGCGTCGTCGAGGTGCATCAGCACGCTCAACGACCAGGCGGCATCCACGACGTCGTCGAACACGGGCACCGCGGCGACGTCGGCGGCCACGACCGTGACACCGCGCGACCGGGCCAGATGGCCGTTGCCGACGGCGAGGTCGACGCCGACCGCGACGAGGCCGTCCTCGGCGAAGCCGGCGACATCCAGCCCGGGCCCCGCGCCGAGGTCGAGGACACGGTGTCGACCGTCGGCCCGGACCCGTTCGGTGAATCTCCGCCGCAGATCGATCCGGCGATCGGGAAGTCGATCCCGGGTCCCGGCGGCTGCTTCGGCTTCGTAGAAGCCCCGGAGCCGGGCCCGGCGGGCGGCGCCGATCTCGGCGCCGCCGCCGGTCACGACGACCGTGCCTGGAGTTCCTGCCACGCCGTGGTGGTGGCGTCGGACATCAGGCGATGCTCCTTCGCGATGGCACGGGCCTTGGGATCCTCGAGCCGTCCGCCGATGGCGGCCGCACCGAAGAAGTTCCCCCGGAAGTACGGCATGAACCAGTCGGTCGGGAAGAAGCCCCGCAACCCCTCCGGTACCTCGGCCTCGGGGACCCAGGGGGCCGGATCGACGGCCGGCAGGTCGAGACCGGCGAGGGTCTCGAACAGGTCGTCGTCGTTCGTCCGGTCGGCGAAGTCGCGCCCCTGGTAGCGGTAGATCTCGGTGCCATCGGGGGCGAGGATGATCATCCCCGGTAGGGCGATCCCGCCGCGTTCCTCGGGGTCGAACAGGCCGAGTGGCTGGAGGATCCCCTCACCGCCGGGGTCCGAGACCATGCGGATGCCGTCGAGCTTCCACCGCTCGAACATGCCCGCCTGGCGTTCGGGTTCGTTCACACTCACGGCGGCCACCTCGGCCCCCGCGGCGTGGATCTCGTCGAGTCGCAGCGCCAACCGCACGAGTTGGCCACAGCAATACGGTCACCAATCTCCCCGGTAGGTCATGAGGATGATGGCGCCGCCATCGCGTCGGAGGTCGAGAACGGACTGCATGGCCCGTTCTTAGCCCGCCCGGTCGTGGTCGAGCGAGTGGACCGTCGTCTCGAGCCACCGTCGAAGGGGCCCATGGCCCGGGCGTCGTTCACCCCCCGGTGACCAGACGAGGTGATAGCCGTGGTCCGGTCGGGTCACGGCCGGGCCGACGGGCACGAGCATCCCGTCCCGGACGAGGTCGCCGAGGACGGTGTGCCAGCCGAGCACGACGCCCCGACCGCTGAGCGCCTGCTGGACGACCATCCCGTAGCTCGGCTGCACGATGTCGTCCCCGGGGGCGGTCCAACGGAGTCCGTGGTGGTCGAACCACTCGGACCAGGTCAGCCACCCCCGGCCCGCCGGGTCGAGCTGGAGGAGGGGGACATCCTCGGCGAGGCTGGCCGGGTCGCGGTCCGCGCCGAGATCGTGTCGAGCCGCGCAGCCGGGCGAGGCGAACGGCGTCACGGTCTCGGCGACGAGCGCCGTCGATCGCACGCCCCGAGGCGCACCCCGGCTGAAGCGGATCGACACGTCGTGATCGAGTGCCTCGAGGTCGGCGTCGCGGTCGAAGATCACGAGGCGGACGGTGGTGGGGGCGACCGTCGCCCGCAGCTCGGCGAGACGGGGAGCGAACCAGCTGTCGGCGATGGCCGGCTGCGCCGCCACGGTGATCGTGGCGGCGTGGTCCTCGATGGCCGCCACGGCGGCCCGGAGCTCGGTGACGACCGCCTCGATCCGGGGATGCAGTGACTGGGCCGACTCCGTCGGCACGACCCCGCCCGAGCGGCGTTGGAACAGTTCGGTCCCCAGTCGGGCCTCGAGGATCGCGATCTGGCGGGACACCGCGGGCTGCGAGACCTCGAGGTCGCGTGCAGCGCCGCTGAACGAGCCGGTCCGCATCACGGCGTCGAACACGACGAGGCGATGGGTGCCACCCAGGGTTGCATCGAGGGCCGCGTCTGCCATAACGAGAAGTTAGAGCCCCATGCCACATCAGCGCTACCGCCGACAGCGATCGACCTCTACGTTCACCCACCATGAGCACGTCATTCGAGCGCCTCAGCCCATCCATCGGCGCCCTCGTTCATGGTGTCGAATCGTCATCGCTCGCAGAGATCGAGACGATGGACGCCATCTACGCCGGCCTGTTGGATCACCACGTCGTGTTCATCGAGGGCTCGTCGCTCGGACCGCGTGAGCTCTCGACGCTCGGCCGCGGCCTCGGCGCGGTGGTGAACAACCACCACTCCTATGTCACGCATCCGGATGATCGCGACGTCGTCGTGCTCGAGTGGGGCGGCGACAAGCGCCCCGATGCGGCGGAATGGCACAGCGACATGACCTACAAGGCCGAGCCGCCGTTCGCCTCGGTGCTCCAGGCCGTCACCCTCCCGCCCGTGGGCGGCGACACGTTGTGGGCCTCGATGTTCTCCGTGTTCGACTCGCTGCCGGCGGGACTGCGGTCGGAACTGGGCGAGATGGAAGCGGTGCACGACATGGGTGCGTTCCGCACGCCGGCCTACCGAAGCGGCGGCAACGAGGCGATGATGGCCGCGCTCGACGACGCCGGCAGCGCCGTGCATCCCGTCGTCGCCCACCATCCGGTCACCGGTCGTCCGTATCTGAACGTGAGTGAATCGTTCACCCGTTGGATCATCGGCATGTCCGCACCCGAGAGCGCCCGACTGCTCACCATGTTGTTCGACGCCGTCAACCGGCCCGAACACCAGGTACGGCTCCGGTGGCGCCCCGGCACCATCGCCATCTGGGACAACCGGGGCAGCCAGCACTACGCCATCGACGACTATCTGCCACACCGGCGGGTGATGCACCGAGTCGCCGTGGTCACCGACGGACGGCTCGAACAGCGGCGATCCGAGCTGGCCGACGCCGACGTCGCCGCGGGCTGAGCGACGTCAGCCCGCCGCCGTCCGGATGCGGTCGGCGAGGGCCGTGAGCTCGGCGTGGACGTCGGGGTCGGCATCCACCCGGAACGAGGTCCATCGGGCCATCGAGGCGATCCGGGCGACGAGCTGATCGTCGCGCTCGGCGGCCACCTCCACACACGTCACCCCATCACGCTGGTCGAGTCGATCGGCGAGCCAGGGGAGTCGCTCCGCCACGGTGGCCCGATCGTCGTCGAACCAGACCGTCGCCGTCGCCGGCCGGGGCATCGAGTCGATCGAACGTTGGACGAACGCCGCCGGATCGCCGCCGGGGATCGGCCGTGGTTCGACCCGCCGCCCGGCGAGCCGCAGCTCGCTCATCCGGTCGAGTCGGAAGGTCCGCCAGTCGTCGCGGCGTACGTCGTAGGCGATGAGGTACCAGCGCCGCCCCCGTGCCACGACGGTGCGCGGCTCGACGAGGCGACTCGAGGTCTCGTCGTCGCGACGCCGGTATTCGAAGCGGATCTCCTCGGCATCCCGGCAGGCCTGACCGAGCAGGGCGAGCGCCTCGACCGCCACCGCAGCCGACTCGTCGTCCTCCCACTCGGTGGCGGTGAGGGCGGAGGCGACCGCCTCGGTCCGTCGGCGAAGCGGGTCGGGCAGCACGTGATGGAGTTTCGTCAGGGCGCGCAATGCCGTGTCCTCGATGTCACGGATCGCCGCGGCGGCCACGACGCGAAGCCCGACGGCGATGGCGACGGCCTCGTCGTCCTCGAGCAACAGCGGGGGCAGATGTGCGCCGTTCGCCAGGCGATAGCCCCCGTCGCGACCGGGAACCGCGTCGACGCTGTATCCCAGGGAACGCAGGCGGTCGATGTCGCGGCGGAGCGTCCGCTCGGTCACCTCCAGGCGTTCGGCGAGCTCCCCGCCACGCCACAACCGATGGGTCTGGAGCAGTGACAGCAGTTGGAGCACCCGTCCGGTCGGATCGTTCGGCATGACACCAGGTTCCCGCGAAATGCGGACCGATGCTGTCCGCAGCCCGATCTACGTTGCCTCCCATGACCCCCAGCAACGAACCACCACCGGCCATCCGGGCCCGTGGTCTCCGCAAGACCTACGGGGAGGTCGTGGCCCTCGACGGACTCGACCTCGACGTACCCGACGGCACCGTGCTCGCACTGCTCGGCCCCAACGGCGCCGGCAAGACCACGGCCGTCTCGATCCTCACCACCCTGCTCTCCGCCGATGGTGGCGAAGGCACCGTCGCCGGTGTCGATGTCCTCGCCGAGCCGGGTCGGGTCCGCGAGCGCATCGGGCTCTCCGGTCAGTTCGCCGCCGTCGACGAGGTGCTCACCGGTCGGGAGAACCTCCAGATGATCGGTCGGCTCTACGGGATGACCCGTCGGGCGGCCCGCCGACGGGCCACCGAACTGCTCGAACGGTTCTCGCTCACCGAGGCCGGGGATCGGCCGGTGAAGGGGTACTCGGGCGGCATGCGGCGCCGACTCGATCTGGCCGGCGCCCTCGTCGCCGAACCACCCGTGCTCTTCCTCGACGAGCCGACCACGGGGCTCGACCCCCGCAGCCGCAACGAACTCTGGGGCGTCATCCGCGAGCTCGTCGCCGACGGGACGACGCTGTTGCTCACCACGCAGTACCTCGAAGAAGCCGATCAACTCGCCGACGACATCGTCGTGATCGACAAGGGTCGGGCGATCGCCCGGGGCACCGCGGATGATCTCAAGGCCTCGCTCGGCCGATCCCGTGTGGAGGTCGTCCTGGCGGATTCCGCCGAGGCCGACGCGGTCGCCGCCGTGCTCGCCGCCCACGGCGCCGCCGACGCCGAGGTCGACATCGGGCCCGAACGTCGTCGGTTGTCGGTCCAGGTCGACGACGGTGTCGCCGCCCTGTCCGGCGTGCTCGGTGAACTCCGGGCCACGGACATCGAACTCCGTGACGTCGGGCTCCGCCGGCCCACCCTCGACGACGTCTTCCTCACCCTCACCGGCTCGGCGACCGAGCCCACCGACACCCCGGAGGTGGCCGCATGAGCGCCGTCACCGACATCCTCGTCATCGCCAACCGCAACGTCATCAAGATCCGGCGGGTGCCCGAGGTGCTGATCTTCGTGCTCCTCTCACCCATCATGTTCGTGCTGCTGTTCGCCTACGTGTTCGGCAACTCGATCGACATCCAGGGCTCGAGCTACCGGGAGTTCCTGATCGCCGGGATCTTCGCCCAGACCGTGATGTTCGGCGGCACCTTCACCGGTGCGGGAATCGCCGAGGACATGCAGAAGGGCATCATCGACCGCTTCCGCTCGTTGCCGATGTCCCGCTCGGCGGTGCTCACCGGCCGGACCCTGTCGGACGTGATCTACAACGTCATGTCGGTGGTCATCATGTCGCTGACCGGGTTGTTGGTCGGCTGGCGCATCCGGGGCTCGATCCTCGACGCACTCGCCGGCTACCTGCTGTTGCTCGTGTTCGCCTACGCGATCAGCTGGATCATGGCCTACCTCGCACTGCTCGTTCCGAGCCCGGAGGTGATCAACAACGCCTCGTTCATGGTGATCTTCCCGCTCACGTTCGTCGCCAACACCTTCGTGCCCGCCGAGTCGTTGCCGGGTCCGCTCAAGACCTTCGCCGAGTGGAATCCGGTCTCGTCCGTCACGCAGGCCTCTCGGGAGTTGTTCGGCAACATCCCGCCGGGAACGCCGGAGCCGACGGCCTGGCCGTTGCAGAACGCCACGCTCTACACGCTGATCTGGGTCGTCGTGATCATCGGGATCTTCGCCCCGCTGGCGATCCGGCGATATGCGCAGCCCCGCTGAGCGGGCCGTCGGGACGGCTCAGCGGGGCTCCTGCCCCGGGGGCGGTTGCGGGTCCTCGTCCGTGGTCGGTCGTTCGATCCAGGTGTCCCACAGCCGCAGGTCCTGGAGGGTGATCGGTGGTTCTTCCCGTCCCCGCTCGGTGACCGTCGATGGAGCTCCTCGGGCGTGGCGTCGACCCAGATCAGGGTGACCTCCGCACCCGCCGAGCGGGCGAGGTCGCGGAGTTCGTCCCGTTCGGCCCGGGTCCAGGAGCCCCACTCGACGACGACGTCGTGACCCGAGCGGAGGAGCTCGGATGCGAGCGCTCGTTGCTCGGCTTCGATGCGGGCGCGTGCGTCGGTGTCCCACAGATCGATCGATGCGGCGGACATCGCATCGTCGGCCGAGAGTCGTCGGGCGCCGGTGTCGGTCTCGATCCGGGTGGCGGTCGTGGTCTTGCCGCCGCCGGTGGGTCCGGCGACGATCGTGAGGTGCGCGGTCATCGGTCCTCCGGGACGAGGTGGTCGGTGGCGAAGTCGGCCTGGCGCCAGGCCTCGTAGACGACGATCGCGACGGCGTTGGCGAGGTTGAGGCTCCGGTTGGCGGGTCGCATCGGGATGCGGAGGCGGTGCTCGGCGGGCGTCCGCGCCACGAGGTCGTCGGGCAGGCCCCACTGCTCGTTGCCGAACACGAGTACGTCGTCGGATGCGTAGGCGACGTCGTCGTGGCGGCGGGTGCCATGCGCCGTGGTGAGCAGCCACCGGCCGGGCAGGGCCGCTCGTGCGGCGCCGAGGTCGGCGTGTGTCGTCACCGTCGTCAGGTCGTGGTAGTCGAGGCCACCACGGCGGAGCCACCGGTCGGACAACTCGAAGCCGAGGGGTTCGACGAGGTGGAGATGGACGCCGGTGTTGGCGCAGAGCCGGATGATGTTGCCGGTGTTCGGAGCGATCGACGGGGCGACGAGCACGACATGCACCGCTCAGCCTCCGAACACGAGGCGGTCGACGAGCCGCTCGATGATGGCGTCGACGTCGTCGAGGGGGAGTGCGTCGGGCAGCGTCAACACATCGGTGATGAGCCCGCCGATGGCGAGGTGGAGCAGCACGATCTCGTCGGGGCCACCCGGGAGGCCGGCTCGCTCGTGGAACGCGACGTCGGCCTCGAACGCCCGGTGCACGACCGCCGTGAGTGGCTCGACGAGCTCGGGTCGCCGGGTCGACTCGACCCGGAGCTCGAGCAGGGCGAGTTGGAGGTGGGGTTGGGCCCGAACCCGCCGGACCAGCTGCTGCATGAGATGGACCCACTGCGCGCGGGTGGGTGCGGCCGCGGCTTCGGTCTCGAGTTCGTCGTGGCCCGGGGTGAGCCGCTCGAACACCCGGGTGGCGAGGCCTTCGAGGAGCGCGGCGCGTGAGCGGAACACGTTCGAGCACGACCCGGGGGGCAGCCCGGCCTCGGTGTCGACGGCGCGGTGGGTGAGGCCCCGGAGACCGTCGGCGGCGAGCACGGCGAGCCCGGCGTCGCACAACTCGTCTCGGCGGGTCATCGAGAAACACCTCGACACGACACTACGGATGTAGTTGGCTGTGGCTCTCGCATCACTACGACTGTAGTCCGGAGGATCATCGTGACATTCCAACGATTCGTGCCATCACTGTTCGCCGACGACATCGAGCTCGCTCGGGATCGCTACGTCGAGTTGCTCGGATTCCGGGTGGATCTCGATCTGGGCTGGTTCGTCAGCCTCCGACACGACGACCACGACGACCTCGAGATCGCCCTCACCCGCGCCGACCACGAGTCGGTGCCCGCCGCCCGCCGCCCGTCGGCGCGGCGCGGCCGGCCTCGCGGTGGCCTTCGTCGTCGACGATGTCGAGGCACTCCACGATCGACTCGTGGCGGCGGGGATCACGATCGTGCAACCGCCGCTCGACCACCCCTGGGGGCAGCGTCAGGTCCTCGCCGACTGGCACGACGGGGTGCTCCTCGACCTCGTGCAGTTCATCGACCCCGATCCGGCGTGGATGGCGGCCAACGGACTCGACGAGGCGGCGACATGACGGTGGCACTCCGCCGGGTCTCCCCACCGAGGCGTCGATCGCGCCCGGCGTTCTAGGGTCGGCGGCGTGCTCACCATCGGTTTCGCCACACCCGTCGATCTCTGGCGCAGCGACCTCGACACCCGTCGAACCACGATCGCCGCCCTCGCCGAGGCCGGTGTCGACCAGGTCTTCATGGCCGATCACGTCTCCTTCATCGACGGGCACGGCACCGACGGGTTCGTCGAGATCGCCGCGCTCAGCCAGCTCCACCCGAGCATCGAGGTGATGATCAGCGTCTACCTGCTGGCGCTGCGCCATCCGCTGCCCGTGGCCCGCCAGCTCGCCACGATGTCGACCATCGCACCCGGCCGCATCCGACTCGGGGTGGGTGTGGGCGGCGAGGACCGCCACGAGATCGAGGTCTGCGGCGTCGATCCCCGGACGAGAGGTCGACGCACCGATGCGAGCCTCGACATCATCCGTCGGCTGATGGCGGGGGAGCCGGTCGATCACCACGACGAGTTCTTCGACATCGAGGCGGCGCGGATCCGGCCCCGGGTCGACCCGGCGATCCCCGTCATCGTCGGCGGCCGATCCGACGCCGCGGTGCGGCGAGCCGCTCGCATCGGTGACGGATGGATCGGTGCCTGGTGCTCACCCCGACGATTCACCGAGGCCGTCGGCATGATCGACGATCTCGCCGGTGAAGCCGGTCGGGACGTCGAGTGGCAACACGGCTACCAGCCCTGGGTCGGGGTCGGACCGGACCACGAGACCGCGACCGCCCGGGTCGCCGAGGCCATGGAGGCGTTCTACTCCGTGCCCTTCGCCGCCTTCGACCGCTACACCCCACGCGGCACACCGGCCGAGGTGGCGGATCAGCTCCGGCCCTACGTCGACGCGGGATGTCGGATCATGAACCTGAAGATCGTCGCCGGCGACGATGCCGAGTCGATCGAGGCGGCAGGTGAGATCGCCAGCCGGCTGAAGGCCTGAGCCGACTCAGCCGGTCGGCGCGAGGCGGAGCACCCGATCGCGGCGGTGTTCGACGAGCAACACGTCCGACCCGTCGACCGTGAGGTCCTGCGGTCCGGACAGGCCCGTGATCAACGTGCGGGTCGAGCCGTCGTCGACCGAGACCCCGACGAGCTCACCCGACACCCAGAGGGCCACGAGCAGCTCGGTGTCGTCCCACGGGGCCACGGCGATCGAGGTCGGGGTCGCACCGGGCTCGAAGAGGGCGAGCGAACCGGGCACCTCCGCACACCTCGCCTCGGTCGCATCCCGTTCCCGCACCGCCACGTTGTCGCCGATGCAGTCGGGCCAGCCGTGGTCGGCCCCGGGGAGGAGGACGACCAGCTCGTCGGGCGGGACCTCGCCGTCGAACCGGCCGTCGCCCACCTCGGCGACGACGACACGACCGTCGGAGAGCTCGACGGTCGCATACGCGTGCTTGAACCCCGTCGCCACCACCTGCTCCGTGCCGTCGGGTCCGAGGACACGCAACTCGCCGGAGCCGGGCACCACGGCGCCGGCCGAGAGTCGTCCCGAGGTGTTGAACATCACCGAACCGTCCCCCGTGGTGCGCAACGTGCCCTGTGATCGGCCGTTGAACGGCAGGTCGTCGAGCCGCACCTCCGCCGACCCGGCGGACCGTGCATCGTCGGCGAGCGGTGCGACCGACAGCCGGTTGCGCTCCATGATCCAGAGGGCCGAATCGGCGACCGTCACGCCGGTCGGTTTGTCCAGGCCCTCGATGAGCACGGTGACGTCGCCGGCGTCGATGGGGGAGAGCGAGCGGACGCGTCCGGTGGCGTCGTTCTCCTCGCCGGCCAACTCGGCCACCAGCCACCGTCCCGAGGCCGGGTCGATCGTGAGTTGGGTCGGCCCGTCGAGGCCGGATCGCACGGCGACGATCTCGAAGCCGGCGTCGGCCGTCACCGTGAGCTCGTCGAGTCCGGGTGCGGGCTCGGTCTCGTCACCGGCACAGGCCGCCGCGGCGAGTGTGACGGCGAGGATCGCGACGAGGCGTCTCACCGCAGGGCGAGGTAGCGCTCGAGGTCGACACCGATCCGGGTGAGGAGTCGGGCGATCCGTTCGTCACCGCCCGAGATGGCGGCGATGCCCTCGTCGGTGAACAGTCCACGCATCTCGACGGGATCGACCCAGCGGTGGTCGGTGTGCTCGTGGCTCGCCACCACCGAACCCGTCACCCGGCCGCGGTAGCTGAGCTGGAGGAAGTCCCGGCCGTAGATCCACAGCGGATAGCAGCCGACCATCGTCGGCTCGCCGACGAACTCGAGGCCCGTCTCCGCCCGGAGCTCCCGGACCACGCCCTCGTCGGGTGTCTCGCCGGGGTCGACGATGCCGCCGGGCATGAAGAACTGGCCCGCCATGGCCGTGCCCTCGGCCCGTTGCATGAGCAGGATCCGGCCCTCGTCGTCCTCGGCGTAGACGACGGTCGACAGGGCGTAGGTGTCGAGCTCGACGGGGTTCTCGACGTGGGGCGACAACGGATCCTCGGTCACGGGCCGCAGCTTCGCAGATCGTGGGTCGCCCGGCCGCACGGGCCGGGGCGTGCCGCACTCCGTAGGGTCGGACGGTGACCGGGATCGCTCGACCACCACGCCCCGCCCGTCGACCGCCGTCGGTGCCCGCCGAACCCGTCGTGGATGGGGGCGTGCTCGAGATCCGCGGCGGTGTGTTCGGGCCGGCCGAGATCGATGCGGGTCGATGGGATGTCGGGCGGATCGAAGTCGTCGGCGCCGAACTCGTCGGTGTCCGCATCGTCGGCGACGCCGAGATCGTGGTTCGCGACGCCGTGCTGGTCGATTGCGACCTGTCGGCGTGCCACCTCGCCGTCGTGCTGCGCTCGACCCTCGAGCGATGCAAGCTCGTCGGATCGGCCCTCGCCGAGTCGCGTTGGGGCGACGTCGTCGTCTCCGACGGTGTGCTGCGGCTCGGTGATGCCCGCATGGCGACGTGGAATCGGGTGGCGTTCGTCGATGGCGATCTCGCCGAGCTCGATCTCGCCCGGGCCACGCTCACCGACGTGTCGATGGACGGGAGCCGTCTCGATCGGGTGCGTTGGGCCGGTGTGGCGGCCACCCGTGTCGACCTGCGAGGCGCCGCCGAGTTGGCGCTCGTCGCCGTCGATCGGCTCGACGGCTGTGTGATCGATCCGACCCAGCTGCCGATGATCGCACCGACCCTGGCCGCCGCCGTCGGGCTCGGCATCGACGACGAAAACGACTGATGGCGGAGGCCGAAGCCCCCGCCATCAGTGGTGGGTTTCCGTCAGCACCGCACGGGGCGGTGTGGTCCTCCGTCGAGGATCAGACGAAGACCTCTTCCTTCTTCAGGTTCTTCACGAGGATGTAGTAGAAGGCCGGGCGCAGCTTGTTGCGGCGGCTGCGGCCGATCTTGTCGACGGCCTTGTCCATGGCCTTGTCGAGCTTCGGGCCGTCCTCGAGACCGAGCTTCTTGACGAGGAAGTTCTTCTTGATCGTCTCGAGCTCCTTCTTCTGGCCGGCGGCGACGAGCGACGCGTCCTTCTTGTAGAGCGACGGACCGAGCGACTTGCCGATCGCGTCGAGCAGCTCGCGGTCGACCCGCACCTTCTGCTCCTTCAGCTGGGCTTCAGCCTTGTCCATTGCAGCTTCGAACTTCGACACGGGGACTCCTCCGGGTTGGTTTCGATGGGTTCGGTGACCCGGGCCGAACAACCCGGCCGGGCCCGAACCCTGTCGGCCGGTCCCCGGCGTTCGTGACCCCTTCCCACCCCAAGTGGGGTGGTGCCGTGTTCGGGGCCTCAGCGTGACAACGCCGAGAGGCGGTCGCCGAGGGTGTCGAGCTGCTCGATCGAGGCGTTCGCGAAGCTGAACCGGAGCATCGGCCCCGGCTCGGGATCGAAGGCCGAACCCGGGAGTGTGTAGACCCCCTGCTCGGCGAGCAGTCGCTCGGCGACGGTGTCGCTCGAGGCCTCTCGATCGTGGCTGACCCAGCCGTAGTAGGCGCCGGCGGCGTGGAGTTCGAAGCCGCCGGGTCGCTCGGCGAGGATCGCCCGGAAGCGGGCCTCGTTGGCGGCGATCTCGGCGACCTTCGCGGCTCGCCACCCACTCGTGTCGGCGAGACCGGCGAGCACGGCCTCCTGCCCGATCCGTGTGGGACAGATCGTGATGCAGTCGATGAGTTTGGAGGCCTCGGCCAGGAGCCCGGGATGGCCGACGATGCAGCCGGTCCGGTGGCCGGGGATCGCGAGGTCCTTCGAGAACGAGTGGAGCGACACGACGTGATCGGCCCAGCCGGCCCGACGGAACACCTCGTGGGGAGCGGCGTCGCCCGGAACGAACGAGCGATAGGTCTCGTCGAGGATCAGCACGACGTCGCGGGCCGAGGCGAGGTCGGCCGCCGCGGCGATCAGGTCCGGTTCGAGCGTGAGCCCGGTCGGGTTGCCGGGGGTGACGAGCACGATGGCCCGGGTGCGGTCGTCGAGGGCCGAGGCGAGTTCGTCGACGGTCGGCGCGACGCCGGTGGCGGGCCGGACGAGGCGGGCCTCGAGGTTGTCGAGCTCGAGCCACATGTGGTGGTTGAAGTAGTAGGGCAACACCAGCACCACGTTGTCGCCGGGTGCGGCGATCGTGGAGGCGACGAGGGAGAACGCCTGGTTGCAGCCCGTCGTCATGGCGACGTGATCGGCGCCGATCGACGCTCCGTAGGCCGTGCTCAGATCCTCGGCCACGGCCCGGCGGACCTCGTCGACGCCGAGCGGCGGTCCGTATCGGGCCATCGTCGGGTCGCCGGCGATCTCACGGAGGCGATCGGTGATCGCCGCCGGCGGCGGATAGCCCGGCGCACCCTGCGAGAGGTCGATCAGCGGTCGGTCGGCCGGGATCCGATCGAGCAGGTGATGCATCGATCCGATCGGCGAGGTGCGGACACGGCGGGTGCGGGGGAGGAGCTGCACCCCGGCATGATCGCGGCTCGATGCCCGGGTTGCCCGTCGTCGGCGCAGCAGCACGGGACCGGTCAGGTCCCGACGGCGTGCCGTCGGCACAGAAGGTGGGCCCGCTCCGCCTCGTTGGTGGTGTGGGCGAGTGCTCGATCGAACTCGGCCGTCGCCTCGTCGCGTCGCCCCAGTCGGTCGAGGAGCTCGGCTCGGGCCGAGTGGAGATGGCGGTGTCCGTCGAGCTCGAGATCGTCGAGCAGGGCGAGGCCCGCGCCGGGTCCGTCGAGTTCGGCGACCGCGATCGCACGGTTCATCCGCACGAGGTCGTCGTCGCGGAAGGTGAGCAGCTGGTCGTAGAGGGCCACGATCTGGGCCCAGTCGGTCGTCGCGAGCGAGCTGCTCGTGGCATGCACCGCCTGGATCGCCGCCTGGATCTGGATCGGTCCGGGCCGGCCGAGCTCGAGGCACCGGCGGACATCGGTGAGGCCGGCCCGCAGGAGGGCGGCGTCCCAGGTCGATCGGTCCTGGTCGGCGAGGCGGACCAGATCGCCCTCGGCGGTCACCCGGGCCGGGCGTCGGGACTCGTGCAGCCGGAGCAGGCCCCGGAGCCCGAGGGCCTCGGGTTCGTCTGGCAGGAGGGTGGTGAGCACCTCGGCGAGGTGGAGGGCGACCGTCGCGAGCGATCGGATCTCCGCCGTGGGGCCGATCGAGGCCTGCGACCCCTCGGTGTGGAGCAGCAGCACGACGGCGAGCACGGGTGGCAGCCGACGGGGCAACTCCTCAGGGGAGGGGATCCGGTAGGCGATGCGGCCGTCGCGGATCTTCCGCTTCGCCCGCACGAGCCGTTGGGCCATCGTCGTGGTCGGGACGAGGAACGCTGCGGCGATCTGCTCGGTCGTGAATCCGCCGAGGAGTCGGAGGGTGAGCGCGACCTGCGCGTCGGGGTGGAGTGCCGGATGGCAACACAGGAAGACCAGACGCAGCTGATCGTCCGGCACCACCTCGAGGTCGCCGAGATCGATCGGCACGGCATCACGATCCGACTCGAGACGTCGCAACGCCTCCGCGGCTCGCGCGTCGTGGGTCGACGCACGGCGCCATGTCGAGATGGCGATGTTCCGGGCCGTCGTGGTGAGCCAGCCGCCCGGGTTGGGCGGAACGCCGTCCTCCGGCCAGCGGCGGGCCGCCCGTTCGAATGCGTCGGCCACGGCGTCCTCGGCGGCGTCGACGTCGCCGAGGACGCGAACGAGGGTGGCCACGCATCGTCCGCCTTCGTCCCGATGGAGGCGGGCGAGCAGACGGCCGACGTCGACCTCGCTGGCACCCATGGGGTCAGGGCTCGGGCGGACCGTCGGCCACGGGCCGGACCTCGACCGGCCAGGTGCAGGCCGCCGATCCCTTGCGCGCCCACTCGAGTGCGGTGTCGAGGTCGGGGACGTCGATCACGGTGAAGCCACCGAGGTGCTCCCGGGCCTCGATGAACGGGCCGTCGGTCATGGAGACACCGCCGTCGGCCGCGCCACGCACGACGGTGGCCGACCCGGCGTCGGTCAGTGTCGCCATGAACACCCACACGCCGGCGTCCTTCATCTCGGCCTGGACGGCGCCCACCGCCTCGATGATGCCGGGGATGTCCTCCGGCGGCGGCAGGGGCGCCTCGTCGTCCTGGAAGACCGACAGCAGATACTGCGGCATCAGAGCGCCGCGACGGCGACCGGGCTCGTCACGATCATGTCGGGCTGACCGTCGAGCAGCGGCATGAACTGCTGGACGGCCGCCATCATGGCGTCGTTCTGCCCGATGGCCTGCATGGCCTCCATCGAGGCGAAGTGGGCGAAGTAGCGATACGAGCCGTCGTCGGCGCGGTGGTAGGAGTAGTGGAGGAAGCCGGCGGCGCCGTCGGCCGCGCGGGCCTGGGCCTCGAGCGCGGCGTCCATCTCGCTCTCCTTGCCCGGCAGGCAGCGGAACGAGCCGAAGTGGGAGACGGCGGTGGAGTCGGTGGTCATGGTGGGGTCCCTTCGTCGGAGACGGCGGGCTGGGCCGCCGTCGGTGTCACCACTACTACGAACGGCCGACCCGATTTCGACAGATCCGGCCGAAATCTCCGGCGGGCGACGATGGAAGGCGCCTTTCCCCGGGTGTCGCGGTGCCCTAGCGTCCGCTGTCGTGACGACCGTCGAGCCGACCAGATCGAGCGTGACGGGTGGGGCGTTGGCGGATGCGGCCGCGGAGGTCGCTTCCGCGCTGCGTGACCCGGCCGTGGTGATGGATCCGGCGACCGTCGGCGCGGCCCGACCGTTCCGACACTCGTTCTCGCGATCGTTGATCCGGCGCGCCGCATCGGCCGAGTGGCGCCTCGTCGATCGCCATGTCGCCCTCGACGACGAAGGGCAGGGCGAGGTGCGCTACGTCATCGAGGCCGAGGGACACACGCTGTCGTTCGTCGGCTTCACGATCGTGACCGAGGAGGGCGGCCACACCGACCGGGTGATCGGTACCGACTGGGAGATCACGGCCGCCCTGGTCGACGGTCCACTCGACGACGAGCTGCTCGCCACGCTGCGCTCGGAGGTCCCGAAGCAGGAACGCGGTCGGCTCGATCCGCGGGTCCTGACGCTCACCCGGGGCAACCGCAGCGTGCGCTTCTTCGACGCCGTCGCCGATCGCCTCGCCGCCGGCCGCCAGCCCGACCCGGAGCTCGTCGCCGACACCCGCTATCTCATGCGGTCGACCGCCTTCTACGGCAACGGCAAGTACGGCATGCGTTCGTTCGACGGGCTCGACGCCGAGCATCCCGTCGGCGCGCCGTATCGGGCGCAGATGCTCTGCGGCTGGTGCTACCGGGAGCTGAGTTTCGACGTCGTCGAACACGTCGCCCGCGTGCGCGGCGGTGACGCCGCCGCCCGGCTCGACGACGGCTGGGACCGCTTCTTCGGGCTCGGCAACGCCACCGGCATGGGTCTCGTGCCCTTCGCGTTCAAACACCCGGCGATCGTCGATGCGTGGGCGTCGGTCCGTGAGGTCGGCCTCGCCCGTGTCCGGGCCCGCCGACCCGATCCCGACGAGGTCGCCGTCGTCCGTGCGTGGCTGCTGCGCGCATGCGAGCACTTCGCCACCGGGACCGACCGCGACTGCGCCCCGTTCCACAGTCCCGCACAGCTCGTGGGGATCACCGACACCCTGCTCCGGTTCGTCGACGACGAGTTCGCCGACGGGATCACCGACGGTTGCTGGGACCGCCTCCTCGCCATGGCCGATTCGATCGACGTCGAGATGCGGGAACTCCTGGTCGCCGCGCTGGGCGAGATCGACCGGACGACCGATGCCGAGGTGGACGAGTGGCTCCGCGTCGACGAGTCGTCGGTCGCCACGCCGGAGACGGTCGCGGAGCTCCGTGCACGGATCGCCGAGCGATTCGGCTGGCTCGACGGTGTCGCCCTCGACGACACCTACTGGTGGCTGCTCACCGACAACAACGAGGAACCCCGCCGGGCCCCGCACGACCGTCTCGACGCCGACAACCGCGAGCTGGTGATCGACGTGGCGCTCCGGGTCCGCCGCCTCCGCGACACGCTCGAGTCGTGGGACGCGGCTGCGGCGGTGGCCGAGGTGCTCGTGGCCCATCCCGAGCACCGCCTCGCCGTCGACCGACTCGCGGGCCCCGCACATCGCTACGGCGAGCCACGGGACAACGCCTGCTCGGCCGACTACCTGCCGCTCCAGCTGCAGCGATTCCAGCTCGCGATGTACGGCATGGACGACTACCGGCCGAAGTCGACCGACTGGCTCCGGGTGGCCCTGTTCCAGGGGGCACCCCGACTCGCCGACCTCGGTACGCCCGACCGGCTGACCGACGACTGGATGCTCCCGGCCCGTCCGGGGACCGGCCCGACCGAAGGGAACCCGCTGTGATCATCGACGGCCTCCAGATCAACAACTGGACACGCGACGTCATCACCGAGGTCCGCTCCGGCGGCGTCGACGTCGTGCACGCCACGGTCGGGGTCTGGGAAGACCTCGCCGGCGCGATGACCCGGATCGGCGCGTTCCGGCATCTCGTCCGCCAGAACGCCGACCTGATCCGCATCGTGCGGACCGTCGACGAGATGCACGCCGCGAAGGCCGACGGGGCGATGGGCGCCGTGCTCGGCTTCCAGAACTCGACGATGCTCGGCGACGACCCGGAGATGGCCGGCATCTTCGCCGATGTCGGTGTCCGGGTGGTCCAGCTCACCTACAACATCGCCAACCACCTGGGCTCGAGTTGTTACGAACCCGTCGATGCCGGCCTCACCCGGGCCGGGCACCGCATGGTGGCGGCGTTGAACGACAACGGCGTGCTGATCGACATCTCGCACGTCGGCAACGTGACCGGGCGGGATGCGGTCGACGCCTCGGCGTTCCCGATCGCGATCACGCACGGCAATCCGGCGTCGTTCTGCGACAAGGCCCGGAACAAGCCCGACGACCTCATCCACGCCGTGGCGGCTCGCGGCGGCATGATCGGCTGCACCCTCTATCCGCTGTTCATCGGCGGCGGGCAGATCACCCGGCGCCAGTACTGCGAGATGCTCGCCGACCTGGCCGAGGCGATCGGTGTCGATCACGTCGGCATCGGGTCCGACGCCGTGCTCGGCTGGGCACCCGATGCGCTCGGCTGGATGCGGAGCGGTCGATGGGATCGTCCGGCCGACCCGTCGGAGATCCCCGAGTTCCCGGCCTGGCCCGAGTGGTTCGACGGTCCGAAGGACTTCCCCAGCCTGGCCGAGGGACTCGACGAGGTCGGCTTCTCCGCCGCCGATCGTGACGCCGTGCTCGGCGGCAACTGGCTGCGCCTCTACGGCGAGATCTTCGGGTGAGCGACGTGGCGGCCGGCGGGGTCGTGCGGGTGGCTCCACGGGAGATCGGGGATCTGGTGACCCGCGCCGCGCGGGTCAGTGGTGCCGATCCCGCCGACGCGGGTGCCCTCGCCGCGAGGTGCGTGGCCGATGCCGTGTCCGGTGGGTCGTCGGTGGCGGACGTGATCGCCGGCTTCGGCCGAGGCGAGGTCGTGGCGGTCGCGGAGGTCTCGGCCTCGGCCGCCGATCACGCCCGAGCCGCCCGTGAGGGGATCCCGCTCGCTCGTGAGACGCTCGTCGAGCTCGAGCGGGCCGCCGCCGGCTTCCTCGTGTCCGAAGCCGAGGTCGACGCGGCCCTCGAGGGCTGAACGCTCAGTCGCCGGCCAGGGCCACGATGCCGGCCCAGAAGTCCGCGTCGACCTCCACGGCGGTCGGCGCGGTGAACCCCCGCCCGGGCAGACGGGCCGGCTCGTCCTGCTCGACCACCTCGGCCAGGGCCGCGACGGCGTCGTGGAACGCCTCGCCGGCGAACGCCGCCGGATCGATCACGAGGTAGAACTGGCCGAGATCGTGCGGGGCGCCCTCGGGTGTCTTGAGCGGGGGCACGTCGACACTCGCCCGGCCGCCGGTGAGCGCCGAGGCGAGAACCTCGACCATCAGGCCGAGACCGAACCCCTTGTACCCACCGGCCGAGAGCATGGCGCCCTCGAGCGCGGCGGCCGGGTCGGTGGTCGGGTTGCCGTCCGCGTCGACGGCCCACCCCTCGGGGATCGACTCGCCGGCCTCGTTGGCCATCGTGATCCGGCCGAGCGCGACGGCCGAGGTGGAGAAGTCGAACTGGAAGGCGATCCCGCCGTCTCCGTTGGGCACGGCCATCGCCATCGGGTTCGTGCCGAGCACCCGACGCTTGCCGCCGGGGGCGGCGACCCGTGGTGAGGCGTTGGTGGTGCCGATGGCGATCAGGCCCTCGGCGGCGAACTGCTCGGTGAAGTAGCCGAGCGCCGTGCAGGTGTGGGTGTGCTCCACCGAGAAGCCACACACGCCGTTGGCCCGGGCGGAGGCGACAGCCGCCTCGAACCCGGCGGCGAAGGCCGGTTGGGCGAAGCCCAACTTGCCGTCGACACGTACGGCGCCGGGCTTCGCCACGTCGACGGTCGGCGCGGTGGCGCCGTCGATACGACCCGTCTCGAGCTGTTGGCAGTAGCTCGTCACGTAGTAGAGCCCGCAGATGCGGTTGCCCTTGCTCTCCGAGACCCGCACGGCGTCGGCCACCGACGCGGCGACGCCGGGCTCGGCGCCGTGCCGTTCCAGCGCGCGGCGGGTCACGGATTCGATGTCGTCGAGAGCGATCTGGGCCATCGGCGGAAGGTAACCGATGCCCGTGTGTCGATCAGTCGGCCGCCGAGGTGCGGGAGCGTTCGACCGCGTTCAGGTAGTTGTAGAGCGTCACCTTCGACACGCCCATGCGGGCGGCGAGGTCTTCGACGGACCCCCGGAGCAGAAAGGCGCCGAGTTCGTCGAGGCGGCGGACCGCCGTCTGCTTCTGCGCCCGGTCCATGTAGGCGAGCTTCGTGCCGAGCTCGCGCTCGACCGAGAGGACGAGGCGGTCGAGTGCGTCGTGGAGCTCGGACTCGCGGAGGTACGCCACGGTGCGGCCCTGCCACTCGACGGGATGATCCCCCGGGCGTCGCGCCTCGACGGGGACGACCGTGCCGCCGAGGGTCTCGGCCACGACCCGCACGGCCGCGAGGAACTCGGCGTCGCCGGCCGGGGTGTCGTGGCTCATCGACGTTCGATCCGGATCTGGACCCCCGTGGCACCGTGCTCGAACGCGATCGCCCCGACGGTGCCGGCCGCCGCGGTCAGTGCATCGAGCTCGCCCTCGGCCGTGGTGGCGAACGGACCCATGTCGACGGCGAGACCGAGGCCGCGCAGATGATCGACGACGGCGAGCACGTGCGGGCCGGGATCGGCTTCGCGGAACGGTTCGACCAGGATCTCGAGCACACCGGTGGTCACGTCGGGGAAGAGTACGCCGTCACGCTGCGTGGTGACACGGCCGGGTTCGCCGTGGTGGTGTCCGGCTCACCCGGGAGCGGCGACCCACTCGAGGATCTCGGGGATGATCTCGTCCCGGTTGGTCTCGTTGACCAGCTCGTGTTTGGCGCCCGGATAGAGACGGACGAGGGTCGACGTCGAGGGCATGGCCTCGACGGCGGCGACGGTCGGGCCGGGGGGCACGAACGGGTCGGCGTCGCCGTGGAAGCAGGCCACCGGGATCGTGATCCGGTCGAGCTCGGCCCGGAACTCGTCGAGCGCCGCCACCTCCGCCACGAGCAGCGGTCGTTTGTAGAGCCCGTGGTAGACGAGTGGATCCTCGGCATAGGCCCGACAGACCTCGACGTCACGGCTCATGCCCATCGGGTCGGAGTCCTCCTCGGGCATCTCCGGCTCGGCGATGACCGCCCGGGCCCAGGCCCAGTCGCCGAGCACCGCCCCGAGGAAACCGGCAGCGGCGAGCCGATCCGGCCAGCGCTGCACGAAGCGGGCGGTGATGAGGCCGCCCATGGAGTGTCCGAGCATCACGATCGGGGCGTCGCCGAACCGGCGCTCGGCCTCGGCCACGACGAGCCCGAGATCATCGACGACCGACCCGAAGTCGGTGATCAGCGCCCGCTCGCCGCCGCTGCGGCCATGGCCGACGTGGTCGGCGGCGACGGCCGCCCAGCCACGGGCCACGCACTCGGCGGCGACGTGGGAGTACCGGCCGCCGTACTCGGCATAGCCGTGCACGAACACCACCACCCGGGTCGGTGCGGTCTCGGGCATCCAGAGGCGTGTGAGGACCTCCCCGCCGTGGCCGGCGAGGGTGACGGTCTCGGTGGGTTCGACGGACTCGATCACGAACGGGTACCTCCGGCGGCGTCAGACCAGCATGCTGGGGGAGCGTTTCCCCTGCTCAGCTGCTGTGTGAACGCCGTGTTGCATGCTTTACGATTCGTAAACCGCCACGCTAGTGTGCGCGGCCGTGCCCGCCGATCTTCGCGTCGACGCCGACCGCCTGCTCACCCGCCTCGCCGACCTCGCCGTCATCGGGGCGATCGAGGGCACCGATGGCTGCGCCCGGCTCGCATTGACCGATGAGGACCGGGCCGGTCGGGATCTCGTCGTGACCTGGATGCGCGACCTCGGCCTCGAGATCACGATCGATCGGATCGGCAACGTGATCGGCACCCTCGCCGGCGCCACCGACGGGCCACCGGTCATGTGCGGCTCCCACATCGACACCGTCCGCACCGGCGGCCGCTACGACGGCAACCTCGGCGTGCTCGCCGGGCTCGAGGTGATCGAGACCCTGATCGGCGCCGGGCTCACCCCCGAGCGTCCCCTCGCCGTCGGCTTCTTCACTGACGAAGAAGGTGCACGCTTCCCACCCGACATGTTGGGCAGCCTCGTCTACGTCGGCGGGCTCGGCCTCGAGGACGCCCTCGAGATCGAGGCGATCGACGGCCCCCGGCTCGGCGACGAGTTGGCGCGCATCGGCTACGCCGGCCCGGCACCCGTGCCCGGACTCGTGCCGCACGCCTTCGTCGAGCTCCACATCGAACAGGGTCCGGTGCTCGAGGCCGAGGGCATCACCATCGGTGCCGTCACCGGGGTGCAGGGCATCTCCTGGACCGAGGTGACCGTCACCGGGCAGTCGAACCACGCCGGCACCACGCCCATCGCACTGCGACGTGATCCCGGGCTCGTCGCCGCCCGCTGCGCGGCGTTCGTGCGCGACCTCGCCGACGAGATCGGTCACCCGCAGGTGGCCACCGTCGGGCGGATCGAGTTCCACCCGAACCTCGTGAACGTCGTGCCGGCATCGGCCACCTTCACCGTCGATCTCCGCCACACCGACGAGGCGACGTTGCAGACCGCCGAGGCTCGCTTCGCCGAGTTCCTCACCACCACGGCGGCGGCCGAGGGCTGCACCGTGGAGACCACCACCCTCGCCCGGTTCGAACCGGTGGTGTTCGACGACGAGGTGGTGGCGATGGTCGAAGCCGCCGCCCACGATCTCGGCCACAGCGTGCAACGCATGCCGTCGGGCGCCGGTCACGACGCCCAGATGTTCGCCCGGATCTGTCCCACCGCGATGGTGTTCACCCCGAGCGTCGACGGGATCAGCCACAACCCGGCCGAACACACCGCACCGGCCGACCTCGCCGCCGGTGCCGACGTGTTGCTCCGGGTCCTGCTCGAACTCTGTGGCGGCGTCGTGGAGTCGGCGGTGGCGCCATGAGCGAGGCGACACCACCACTCACACCGATGTCGCTCGGTTCGCTGCTCGGTCGGATCGACCACGAGTGGGCCAGCCGCAAGAAGATCTTCGACCTGCCCAACGCCCGCATCTGGCGACCCGACCCGGCGATCGACCTCGGCTTCGAGTTCCTCGGACGTCGCTGCGCGAGCCCGGTCGGCCCGGCGGCCGGCCCCCACTCCCAGTTGGCGCAGAACATCGTGCTCGCCTGGCTGGGCGGCTCCCGCCTGTTCGAACTGAAGACGGTCCAGATCCTCGACGACCTGGTCATCAATCGACCCTGCATCGACGCCGAGACGATCGGCTACAACATCGAATGGAGCCAGGAGCTGACGGTTCCGCAGAGCCTCACCGAATACGTGAAGGCCTGGATGCTCGTCGAGATCCTGCGGCACTGGGAACCCCTCGCCGAGTTCGTCGGCCCCGACCCCGGCCCCCACGTGTTCGACATGAGTGTCGGCTACGACCTCGCCGGCATCTCGTCGCCGAAGGTCGACGCCTTCATCCGTGGCATGCGTGACGCCACCGGCGAGATCGACCGACTCCGCGCCGAGCTCACGGGCCCGTGGGCGGCCTTCGCCGACCACGACTTCGACCCCGTCGTGTCCGACACGCTCACCCTGTCGACCTTCCACGGGTGCCCGCCCGAGGAGATCGAGGGCATCACCAAGCACCTCGTCGCCGAGCACGACCTCGACGTGATCGTGAAGCTCAACCCCACGCTCCTCGGCTACGAGACGGTCGCCGGGATCGTCAACGACGAGCTCGGCTACACCGACGTGGTCGTCAAGGAATCGGCGTTCGCCGAGGACCTGCAGTTCGACCGTGGCCTCGAACTCATCGAGGAACTGCGGTCGTTCGCCCATGAACGGGGCCGGCGGTTCGGCATCAAGCTGACCAATACCCTCGTGGTCGACAACACCAAGGGGTTCATGCCCGACGAGACCATGTACCTGTCGGGGCCGCCGTTGCACGTGTTGGCCATGACCCTGCTCGATCGGCTGGCCACGGCCCTCCCCGGCCGTCTCGACGTGCCCGGCCACGACGGCGACGTGATGGTGAGCTTCTCGGCCGGCATCTCCCGGTCGAACCTCGCCGATGCGCTCGCCACCGGCGTCAACCCCGCCAGCGTCTGCACCGACCTCCTGAAGCCCGGCGGCTACGGGCGCCTCGCCCCGATGCTCAAAGCCCTCACCACCGAGGTGCGCGAGTCGGGCCACACCGACCTCGCCGGATGGCGGGCCGCCCGGCAGATCGCGGCCTCGGCGGCCGGCCACGCCACGACCGCGGCCGCCCACGTCGCCGCCATCCGCGGCGAGGACATCGCGGCCTATCACCTCGACGGCAACACCAAGCCGCCTCGACAGGTCGACCACGACCTCGAGATGTTCGGCTGTGTGGCCTGCAACTTCTGCGTGACCGTGTGCCCCAACGACGCGTTCTTCAGCATCCGCAGCCTCGACACCCCCGAGTTCACCGATCTCGGCCGCCAGCAGTACTTCGTGTTCGCCGAGCTGTGCAACGAGTGCGGGAACTGCCTCACGTTCTGTCCCGAGACCGGTGACCCGGCCGAGATCAAACCCCGGGTGTTCACCGACCCCGAACTGTTCGCCGCCCGGGACGGTCAGGGTGTGCTGGTCGATGCCGACGGGAGGATCACCGACGCCCGGGTCGACGACCCGAGCCGGAGCCTGATCCAACGACTGCTCGACGCCGACGCGGGCCTCCCGCTCGCCACGGCCACGGGCGGGCCCACCCCCGAAGGAAGCCCATCCGCATGACCGATCGCTCCACCGGCGACCGCCGCATCGTCACCGTCGGGGCGGCCCAGCTCGGTCCCATCGAGGCCGACCACTCCCGGGCCGACGTCGTCGAGCGTCTCCTCGTGCTGCTGCGCCGGGGCGCCGACGCTGGCTGCGACCTCGTGTCGTTCCCCGAGCTCGCACTCACCACGTTCTTCCCCCGCTGGTACACCGACACCGTCGACGGCCACGACGCCTACTTCGAGCGCTCGATGCCCGGGCCCGACACCCAGCCGCTGTTCGACGAGGCCCGGCGCCTCGGTGTGGGTTTCAACCTCGGCTACGCCGAGCTCACCCCGCCCGACGACGACGGTGTCGTGCATCGCTACAACACCTCGATCCTCGTGGAGCGGGACGGTTCGGTCGTGACGCGGTTCCGCAAGGTCCACATCCCGGGCCACGAGGCCGACGAACCGTGGCGTCCATTCCAGCATCTCGAGCGCCGCTACTTCGAGGAGTCGCACGAGGGGTTCGGGGTGCACCGGGCCTTCGGCGGACTCGTCGGGCTCGCCACCTGCAACGACCGACGCTGGCCGGAGACCTATCGCGAGATGGGGCTCCAGGGCGTCGAGCTGATCCTCATCGGCTACAACACGCCGATCCACTACGCCCCCGATCCCGGGCAGAACGCCCTCCAGGGGTTCCACAACCACCTCTGCATGCAGTCGGGGGCCTATCAGAACGGCACCTGGGTGGTCGGCGTCGCCAAGGGCGGCGTCGAAGCCGGGGTCGAGTCGTTGTGTCAGTCGGCGATCATCGCCCCGTCGGGCCAGATCGTCGCCCAGGCCACCACCATCGGCGACGAGCTGATCGTGGCCGACTGCGACCTCGATCGGTGCGCGGACTTCAAGGACACCCTGTTCGACTTCGGCCGCTACCGGCGGCCCGAGGTCTACCAGCGCATCACCAGCCAGAAGGGGGTCGTCGAACCCCCCGAACGCCCGGAGCCAGCGTCATGACCGAGTTCATCCTCAACGGCACGCCCGTCACGGCGTCGGGCGATCACGAGCACCTCCTCGTCGCCCTGCGCGACGAGCTCGACGTGCTCTCCCCGAAGGACGGCTGCTCGCCGACCGGTCAGTGCGGGTGTTGCACCGTGCTCGTCGACGGCAAGGCCCGGGTCGCCTGCCAGACCTCCATGGAGAAGGTCGCCGGCGCGGAGGTGCTCACGCTCGAGGGGCTCGCCGACGACGAACGCCAGCGCATGGCCGACGCCTTCGCCGCCCACGGCGCCCTCCAGTGCGGATTCTGCACCCCCGGCATCGTGCTGCGGGCCAAGGCCATGGTCGACAAGGCCGCCACCGACGACGGCGGCACCACCCTCACCCGGGATCGGGCGGCCGCCCTCCTCGGCGCCCACCTCTGCCGCTGCACCGGCTACGTGAAGATCCTCGACGCCATCGAGACCCTCGCGACGGGCGAGACCCCCGTGACGATCACCCCCGGCGGGGTCGGCAGCCGCGGCGTGAAGTACGAGGCGGCCGAGCTGACCCTCGGCGACCGTCCCTTCATCGACGACCTCCGGGCCGACGGGCTCCTCCACGGCGCCGTGCACCTCAGCGACCACGCCCGGGCCGACATCGTCGCCATCGACACCTCGGCGGCCGAGGCCGTGCCCGGGGTGATCCGGGTGTTCACCGCGGCCGACGTGCCCGGCGAGCTCCGCCACGGCCTGATCCACAAGGACTGGCCGGTCTTCATCCCCGTCGGCGGCCGGACGTCGTACCTCGGCGACGTGCTCGCCTACGTCGTGGCCGAGGATCGCCCCACCGCACGTGCCGCGGCCGAACTGGTCGAGGTCACCTACGACGTGCTCGAGCCGGTCACCTCACCCGTCGTCGCCATCACCGGCGCCCCCGATGCGGTGTGGGGTCTCGACGGCAACATCCTGTCGACGTCGACCTACCGCCGTGGTGATGTCGACACCGCACTCGACGGGGCGACCCACGTCGTCGCCGAGACCTTCCAGACCCAGCGCATCGATCACGCCTTCGTCGAGCCCGAGTCGACCCTGGCTCTGCCGATCCCGGCGGGGGAGCGCCTCCCACTCATGGGTGGCGACACCGGCAACAACACGGGTGCGGCCGAACCGGCCGACATCGATCGGCTCATGGTCTACTCCGGCGGCCAGGGCATCTGGGACGACCGCAACGACATCGCCCGCATCCTCGACGTGGCTCCCGAGGCCGTCGTGACCGAACTGATCTCGAACGGCGGAGCCTTCGGTGGCAAGGAGGACATGTCGAACCAGGGCCAGACCGCGCTCGCGGCATGGCTCCTGCAGCGTCCCGTGCGCACGACGTTCTCCCGGGAGGAGTCGCTGCTCGTCCACACCAAGCGTCACCCGATCCGGATGGCGTATGTCGCCGGCTGCGACGACGACGGCCGTCTCGTCGGGCTGAAGATCCGGATGCTCGGCGACTCCGGCCCGTATGCCTCGGTCGGGATGAAGGTGCTGGAGCGGGCCGCCGGCCACGCGTCCGGCCCGTACGTCTGCCCGAACATCGACGTGGAGGCGATCGCCGCCCGCACCAACAACTCGGTGTGTGGTGCGTTCCGCGGGTTCGGCGCCAATCAGGCCCAGTTCGCGATGGAAGGTGTCATGGACCGCCTCGCCGAGGCCGTCGGGATTTCCGGCTGGGAGATCCGCAACCGCAACGTGGTCGAACCCGGTGTGGTGTGGGGCCCCGGCCAGATCCTCGACGACGGCTGCCTGGGTGCCCGAGCCTGCCTCGATGCGGTCAAGCCGGCCTACGACGCCGCCGTCGCCGACGGGCGAGCCGTCGGACTCGGCCTCGGACTGAAGAACTCGGGCCTCGGCAACGGGTTCAAGGAGATCGCGAAGGCCGTCGTGCACTTCCGGCCGGACGGGCAGGTCGAGGTCCGGCACTGCTGGACCGAGATGGGCCAGGGCGTGCACACCGTCGCCCTCCAGGTGGCGGTCGAGGAGCTCGGCATCGACGCTTCGCGCATCGAGGTCATGGTCGACTCGACCCGTGAACTCGGTGCCGGCCAGACCACCGGCAGCCGGGGCACGCTGATGGGCGCGGGCTCGGTGGCCGACGCGTGCCGCAACGCCGTGGCCGGCGGCTGCGAGATCGGTGTCGACTACGAAGGCGAGTACCGGGTCGACTGGACCAACTCGTTGTCCGACGGTGTCGAGAACCCGATCATCCACTCGACCTTCGGCTACGCCGCGCAGCTCGTGGTGATGGACCCCGAGAGCCAGGCGATCGACAAGGTCGTCGCCGCCCACGACGTGGGCCGGGCGGTCAATCCGCTGCTGTGTGAGGGCCAGATCGAGGGGTCGGTCCACATGGGACTCGGCTACGCGATGACCGAGGGGTTCCCCTGCGACCCCGACGGGCGGCCGTCGAACGACACGCTGCGCTCCCTCGACATCATCCGACCGAAGGACATGCCGCCGGTCGAGGTGATCCTCGTGGAGTCGCCCGAGCCGAACTCGCCCTACGGCATCAAGGGGGTGGGGGAGATCGGTCTCGTGCCGACCGCCGGTGCCGTGGCCGCGGCGATGCACGCCGCCGACGGGATCTGGCGCGACGAACTCCCGCTCGTCAACGAGAAGAACCGCGAACGGTCCGACGCCTGGCAGTGACCGGCGTCGGGTTCAGTCGCCGAGGGCGACGACGAACTTCGTCTCGGGAAGCTCACCGCTCAGCGCCTTCTGCGAATCGCTGACCGCGCCCTTGTAGATGCCCTTGGCCATCAGCGAGGTCTCGACCACCCGGCGGGCGGTGTAGATCTCGATCCGGGCTTCGTGCACGGCCGCGGCCTCGGGCTCGGCGGCGTAGGCGATGTCGACGAGATGGCACGCGAGGCGGTGATCACCTTCCGCGCTGCGCTGACGGGCCCGGGCGAGGACGGTCTCCACGTCGCCGACGAGGTCGACGAGTTCGATCCCGACCGCGGTGTCCGACGGTGGCTTGAGTCGGGCCGGGCTGCCGTCCCACCAGCCGCCGTGGAGCCGCCAGATGTTGCGGATCACGAACTCGGGTTCGTCGTACATCGGGCGGAGATACGGGATCTCGAGCGTCTCGGCCGGCACCTGCACCGAGTGCACGATGTCGTCGAGGATCGCGCCGGCGTTCATCGCATCGACCACCTCGGCGACGAGGTTCTCGAGCGTCTCGGCGACGGTGAGCAGACAGGTCCGGATGCGGTCGACGCCACCGATGGCCAGGCCGTGCGACGGGACGAAGAGCTCCGCTTCCTTGGCGGCCATGGCCCGGAGCGACTGTGCCCACTCGAGCGGGTAGCGCTGCACCTTCTGCGGGTTGCCGCAGTTGGGGAACATCCAGATGAACTGGTCGCCGGCCGTGATCATCTTGTGCTCGGGGATCCAGGTCCACGTGTGGTCGTCGGTCTCGCCGAGGCAGTGGTGCATCTCGAAGGTGACGTCACCGACGGTGAGGGTGAGTTCGTCGTCGTAGGTCAGGTCGGGATCGAGCACCGACGGCGGCAGGAACGGCCGCTCGGTGGCGCCGGCGGCGTCGGTCGCCGCGCCGCCGAACTGACGCAGGTTGATGACGCGGTTGTAGCCGGAGGTGTCCCGGTAGCGGGCGAACCGGGGCGGCAGTGCCTCGTGGGCGATCACGCGGGGTGCGGCCTGACCCCGGGCGTCGGCGTCGGAGGCGAACGAACCCGATCCGCCCACGTGATCGAGGTGGCCGTGGGTGTAGACGATCGAGTCGACCGCTTCGGTCGACCAGGTGCGCAACGACTCGACGACGGCCGGACCCTTCTGGGCGGTGCTCGTGTCGAACACGACGAGCCCGGCGCCCGTGTCGACCGCGATCGAGTGGCTGAACGACTCCACGATCGCCACACCGTCGGCCAGCTCCGTGAGTTCTTCGTCCATGCGGTTCACCGGCACGTCGGCCACGCCGGAGTCGATGATGCGGGTCGAGAGTGCGATGGGATGTTCGGCCATCGGCGCAGCTTGGCAGACGCGGCGCCCACTCACCCAGGTGACCGCCCCGCCGATGGAGACCCATGGAGTTCCACGAGTGGAGCGAGCTCGGCAGTGCGGTCGGCACGGAGATCACGGTGATGCTCGGCCTGGCCGTGCCCGTCGTGATGATCGTCGTCGCCGTACTCGGCTCGATCGGACGCCGCTGAGGCGTCGGCCCCGTCGGTCGCTCAGCCGGTCGGCACCGTCGCCCAGCGCAACACGAACAGATTGCGGACGAAGCCCGGGTCGCCGGACGGCCCCGGGGCTCGATGCACCTGTCCGAACTGCGGGAAGACCACGAGACACCCGGGCGCCACGTCGTGGGCCGGTCGGTCCTCGGCATCGTCGACATCGGGGTCGAGCGGGAGGCCCGCCCGCGTCTCGGTGATCGGGACGGGCACGGTGGTGAGCCGGGGCCCGCGACCATTGCTGGCGATCGCCACCACGCCGATGCCGTCATCGGGGCGGATCTGGTCGTCGTCGACATGCCAGCCGTTCGAGATCTCCGGGTCGGTCGTGAGGGACGCGGTCACATACCCGTCGTCGGCGAGGGTGACGTCGTGCTCCCGACACCAGTCGAGGACGGCGCCGACGACGCGGGCCGCCGTCGGCGTCCAGAACGCCACGAGGTCGTCGTCGATGCCCATCGGGGTGACCGAGCCGTCGGCGCGGGCCACGAACATCCCGATGACGGGTCCGTCGGCCGCTCGTCCGACGAGCGCATCGGGCACGTCGGGAGCAGCGAACCCGTCGAGTTCGACGGGTTCGACCTGGGTGAGGTGTCCATCGGGGCCCTCGGCGAGCAGGGCCGCTTTCGAGCGGCGCAACGCCGCAGCGAGCCGGGCGGCTGTCGAGTCGGATCCGGCCGTCACGAAAACAGCCTTCCACCAGGGTGTTCGCCCCACCAGCGGCCATCCGCCACACGGGAGTCGCGTACACTCCGGTGATGTCCGACGCAGCGTCCGGTTTGGCCATCTTCGGCGAGTTCGCCCCCGACGGGCGGGCGGCCTACGACAACGCCGTCACCCGGTTCCGGGAGCAGAACATCGTGCTCCCCACCTTCGCCCAGCTGCGGGATCCGTCGACCATTCCGGCCCACATCGTCGAGCAGCTGGCCGACGTCGAGAAGGACGCGGCCGACCCGCGGAACCTGTTCCGGGTCCACTGGTTCAACGAGCACGCCGATGCGCCGGGCGAGAACTTCCCGGGCCTGGTCGACGTGCCGACCCACATCGAGCTGCCGTCGGAGCTCACCGGTGTCGACGCCCGCATCGTGTTGGCCTTCGGCAACCGGTTCCCGATGATCCGGGCCCACAAGGTGCTCGCCGCCT
>JAHDBV010000031.1 GCA_020630195.1 Acidimicrobiales bacterium | reverse complement strand
GCTCGGCCTCCCAGTCACGGGTCTCGATGATCTCGCGGACCCGGGCCAGGAAGGCGGCGGCGTAGGCGCCGTCGATGGCGCGGTGATCCCAGGCCATCGCGAGCACACCCACGGAGTGGATGACGATCGATTCGTTGCCGTAGGCGTCCTCGACGACGACCGGCTTCCGCTTGATCGCGTCGGTCGACAGGATGGCGACCTGGGGCTGGTTGATGATGGGGAACTGCATCATCGTGCCGTAGCTCCCGGCGTTGGTCAGCGTGAACGTGCCACCGACGAGATCGTCGGGCGACAGCTGCTTCGAGCGGGCCCGACGGGCGACATCGGAGATGCCCCGGGCGATCGAGCGCATCCGGAGACCGTCGGCACCCTTCACCACCGGGGCGAGCAGGCCCTGGAAGTCGAGGTCGACGGCGACGCCGAGGTTCACGTCGCGATGGACGATCAGCTCACGGTCGCCGACCGAGGCGTTGAGGTGCGGGTACTCACGCAGGGCGTCGACCACGGCACGGGAGATGAACGGCAGGTAGGTGAGGCTGAAACCCTCTTCGGCCTTGAAGGCGGCACCGTGTGCCTTCCGCACCTGGTCGACACCCTCGTAGTCGATCTCGATCGCGGTGAGCGTGTGGGGTGCCACGGCTTTCGACATCACCATGTGCTCGCCGGTCTTGAGCCGGATGTTCGACAGCGGCACCACGGTGTCGCTCTGGCCGGCGGCCACGACCGGGGCCGCGGCAGCTGCGGGCGCAGCAGCCGGGGCCGGCGCAGGGGCAGCAGCCGGGGCCGGCGCAGGGGCAGCAGCCGGGGCCGGTGCGGGGGCGGCCGGGGCCGGGGCAGGAGCAGCGGGCGCCGCGGCCGGAGCGGCGGCGGAACCGACGGGGCTCAGGTTGTTGGCCTCGATGTGGCGCTGCACGTCGTCGCGCGAGATCCGACCACCGAGGCCGGTGCCCTGGATCTGGGCGACGTCGATGCCGTACTCGCCGACGAGACGGCGCACGACGGGCGAGAGCACCACGCCGGCGGCGGCGGGTTCGGCCGCCGGTGCCGGGGCGGGAGCCGGCGCAGGGGCCGGGGCGGGCTCGGGAGCGGGGGCGGGTGCCGCCGCCGCAGGTGCGGGCTCGGGAGCCGGGGCCGGCTCGGGAGCGGGGGCGGGAGCCGGAGCGGGGGCCTCGGCGGCGGGTGCCGCCGCGGCGGCGCCATCACCGACGACGGCCAGCACGGTGCCGACGTCCACGGTGTCGCCCTCGGGGACCAGGATCTCGGTCAACACGCCGCCGGCCGGCGACGGCACCTCGGTGTCGACCTTGTCGGTCGACACCTCGAACAGGACCTCGTTCTCAGCGATGGTCTCACCGACCTGCTTGAACCAACGGGTGATGGTGCCTTCGGTGACGGTCTCGCCCAGCTGGGGCATCTCGATGTCGGCCACGGGTGTGCTCCTGACAGGATTTCGGATCGGATTGCGGGTTGTGCGTTGCGTTCGGTTGCCGGCGGTGCGGCGTCAGCCGTGCAGCGAGCGCCCGGTGAGGGCCATGACGCTCTCGCCGAACAGCTCGGACATGGTGGGATGGGGCTGGATGAAGGCGGCGACTTCGTCGGCGGTGGCCTCCCAGTTCACGGCCAGGTAGCCCTGGCCGAGCTGTTCGGTGACCCACTGCCCGGCCATGTGAACCCCCAACAGCTTCCCACCAGTCCCGTCGGCACGCTTTTCGGCGATGATCTTCACCATGCCCTCGGGCTCCCCCACGATGAGGGCCCGGCCGTTGCCGGTGAAGCGGTGCTTCGACACGACGTAGTCGATGCCGGCGTCTTTGCATTCCTGCTCGGTCATGCCGGCGAAGGCGACCTCGGGATGGCAGTAGATGCACCAGGGCAGCTTGTCGTAGTCGAGCGGGGTCGGTGTCTCACCGAGGATGTCGGTGATGGCGATGATCGCTTCGGCGAAGGCCGCGTGGGCGAGCTGCGCGGTCGGCGTGACGTCGCCGACGGCCCAGACGCCGTCGACGTTCGTCCGGCAGTTGGCGTCGACCGGGATGAACCCGCGCTCGTCGACGGCCACGCCGGTGACCTCGAGGCCGAGCGACTCCGACAGCGGGCGGCGGCCGATGGAGACCACGACCGTCTCGGCGGTGACCGAGTTGGCGGTGCCGTCGCCTTCGGAGCCGAAGCTGACGGTGACCCCGTCGGGTCCGGTCTCCTGACCGGTCACCATCACGCCGGCGTGGACATCGATCTTCCGCTTCTTGAACGAGCGCTCGACGACCTTGACCATGTCGGTGTCGCAGTTCACGAGGATCGACGGCGCGGCCTCGATGATCGTCACCTTGGTGCCGAGGTCGCTCATCATCGAGGCGAACTCACAGCCGATGGCGCCGCCGCCGATGACCACGGCGCTCGAGGGCAGCTCGGGGATCGACAGCATCTCGTCGGAGGTGACGATGCGTCGGTCGTCGATCGGGAAGCCCGGGATGGTGCGGGGCACCGAACCCGATGCGAGGATCACGGCGTCGGCCGTGACGGCGACCTCACCCGACGAGCCACCCGACACGTTCACGGTGCGGTGATCGGCGGCGAGTGTGCCGATGCCGTCGAAGATGGTGACCTTGCGGTTCTTGAGCAGCCCGGTCACACCACCGACGAGTTGGTCGATGATGCCCTGCTTGCGGCTGAGGGTCCGGGTCCAGTCGAGCGTGGTCTCACCGGTGTTGAGACCGAACATCTCGGCATGATCGATGTGGCGTTTGAGCGCCGCGGTCTCGAGCAGCTCCTTGGCCGGGATGCACCCGACGTTCAGGCAGGTGCCGCCCATCTTGTGCTTCTCGACCAGGCCGATGTTGAGCCCGGCCGATGCGCCGTAGAGCGCTGCGGCGTACCCACCCGGGCCGCCGCCGATGACCATCACGTCGAAGTGTTCTGACACGGGTTGAGTCTTCCTCTCTCGGAGCGCGAGCCGACCCTAGCTAGAGCATCGCCAGCTGGACCGCGAAGGCCCCGAGGATGGCGAGGCCGGTCAGCAGGGAGAGGGTCAGCAACATGCGGGTGCTCACAGGACACGAGCTTACGGTCACCGAAACGTTCCCCGGCCGACCGGATGCGGGGGTCGGCGGACGGTACGGTCTCCACCGTGACCGGTCAGAACCCCCTTCGCCGACCACGCCGATCCCCCCGCTCCCCGATGCGGACGTCGCGACGTCTCGCACCGCTGGTCGGACTCGCGCTCGCCCTCGCCGCCTGTGGCGGCGGGTCGACGGGTGCCGAATCCACGGCCACGACCGCCGCAGCCGCGGCGTCCGGGGACGGAGCCTCGTCCGGCGTGCCGAGCGTGCTCGACTTCACCGCCACCCAGCTCGCCGGTGACGGCGCCTCGGTGGACGGTGCCGACCTCGCCGGAACCGACGTGGTCGTCTGGTTCTGGGCTCCGTGGTGACCCACCTGCCGTGCGGAAGCTCCAGCGGTCGCTGCGAGCGCAGGTGATCTGAACGGTGTCGAGATCCTCTCGATCGCCGGAAAGTCCGATGCCGGTGCCTCCACCGAGTTCGTCGAGGGATTCGACCTCGACGTCGCCGGCATCACCCACATCATCGACGAGTCCGGGGACATCTGGGCCGAGTTCGGTGTGATCGGCCAGCCCGCCTGGGCCTTCATCGACGACGACGGCACCGTCGAGGTCGTGAACGGCGCCCTCGGCGAGGAGGCGATCCGGGAGCGGGCCGCCGCCCTGGCCGCCAGCTGATGACGACGTGGACACCACGGCCGGCCCTCGCGGCCGCCGTGGTGTTCGCCGCGTTCGCCGCCGCGTGTGCGTCGGAACCCGGGACAGCCGCCCCCTCGGCCGATCCGACGACGACCCTGGCGGCACCGTCCGCGTCGACGGCCGCCACCGTGCCGCCGGACATCCCCGAACTCGAGTGGACCGAGCAACTGCTCGGGGGCGCCACGGTCGACGGGACGTCGTACGCCGGTCGGGACCTGGTCATCTGGTTCTACGCCCCCACCTGAACGACCTGTCGTTCGGAAGCCCCGTCGGTCGCCGGGGTCGTGGCGGAGATGCCGGTCGAGTTCCTCGCGGTCTCGGCATCGTTCGACGAGGCCGAGGCCCGGGCGTTCGTGGACGAGTTCGGCCTGCAGGGCCTCGACACGATCGTCGACCTCGACGGCTCGGTGTTCACCTCGTTCGGGATCGTCGGCCAACCGGCCTGGGTCTTCCTCGACGACGACGGCGGGATGGAGATCTACCGGGAACGCCTCGGTGGCTCCGGTGTGCTCCACTTCGCACAGCAGCTCGCCGAGCGCTGACCGACTCCGATCCGACCCCGACCGGAGCCGCATCCGTAGGATCGTGACGTGGCCCGCGCCGTCGGCCCACTCCCCTTCTCAACGCTCCGGAGGTCCATGTCCATGGACGTCGCCATCACCGGCTCCAGCGGTCTGATCGGCACGCGCCTGCGTGCCGACCTCGCCGCTGCCGGCCACCGCCCCATCCGCCTCGTCCGACGTGCACCCGCCGCCGGCGCCGACGAGATCCGTTGGGATCCCGCCGCCGGCGACATCGACGCCGCCTCGCTCGAGGGCGTCGACGCCGTCGTGCACCTGGCCGGTGCCGGCATCGGCGACGAGAAATGGACCGACGAGCGCAAGCGCCTCGTGCTCGAGTCACGCACGAAGTCGACCCGCCTGCTCGCCGAGACCCTCGCCGGACTCGACCGCCCGCCGGCCCGCTTCCTGTCCGGTTCGGCCATCGGTTGGTACGGCGACCGTGGTGACGAGGTGCTGACCGAAACGTCCGACCACGGCACCGGCTACCTCGCCGATGTCTGCATCGCCTGGGAGAACGAGGCGAAGCCGGCGATCGACGCGGGCATCCCGACCGCCTTCCTCCGCACCGGCCTCGTCCAGAGTGCCGAGGGCGGCTCGCTCGCGAAGTCGCTGCTGCCGTTCAAGCTCGGCATCGGCGGCAAGTTCGGCTCCGGCGATCAGTGGTGGGCGTGGATCACGATCGACGACCAGGTCGGAGCGATCATGCACCTGCTCGGATCCGAGCTGACCGGACCGGTCAATCTCACGGCTCCCGAACCGGTGACGAACGCGGTCTACACCAAGGCACTCGGCAAGGTCCTGAACCGGCCGACCCTGATCCCGATCCCGATGATCGGCCCCAAGCTGCTGCTCGGTGCCGAGGCGGCCGAGGCGCTCATCCTGACCTCGGCCCGAGTCGAGCCGAACGCCCTCGAGGTCGACGGCTACGCCTTCGCCCACCGGGACATCGAGACCGGGCTCCGGGCGGTGATCGGCCGATGAGCGCCGAAGCGAACCATCCCGCCCCGTCCACGAGCCGCGGTGCGAAGTCGGTGTCCGCCACCCGCTTCATCCCGGCCGACGCCGGCGTCATCTTCGACCTGCTCGCCGACCCGTCGCGTCACCACGAGATCGACGGTGAGGAGACGGTCCAGTCGGCCCGCGGTTCGGGCGAGCGACTCGGCCCCGGCTCGTCGTTCGGGATGAACATGAAGATCCTGGGCGTGCCCTACATCATCAAGAACCACGTGACGGCGTTCGAAGAGGGCCGACTCATCGAGTGGCGCCACTTCGGGCACCATCGCTGGCGCTATGAACTCGAGCCCGTCGAGGGCGGCACGATCGTGACCGAGACCTTCGACTGGGGTCCGGCGAGGTTCCCGCCGATGTACGAGTGGGTCGGGTACCCGGACCGCCACGAGGTCGGCATGGCCGCCACGCTCGAGCGCCTCGAGGCGGTCGTCACGGCCTGAATCCGACGGGGCCGATTCAGGCCTCGACGGACACCGCCGGGTAGAAGGCGACGTGGTCGCGGATGGCCTCGGCCTTCTCCTTCGGCTCCCGATAGGTCCAGGCGGCGTTGTCGGCGCGCTCGCCGTCGACGGTCACGGAGAAGTAGTTCGCCGTGCCCTTCCACGGGCATCCGGTGGTGCGCTCGGTCTCGGTGAAGTGATCCCAGTCGATCGACGAGGGCGGGAAGTAGTGGTTCCCCTCCACGACGACGGTGTCGTCCGACTCGGCGATCACGGTTCCGTTGAAGCTCGCTGTGGCCATGCACCACCGAACCCCGATCGCTCCCCCCGGCTTCCCGGAGCCGTCGAGCACTGAAGTCCGGCGCCAGCGTGCCGATGGAACAGGTGACCGTCGACTCCACGAGGAACCCGATGCGCCTGTTCTCCCGGAAAACCGAAGACGACGAGAACGTCGATCTCGCCCAGGAAGCCGAATGGTGGAGTGGCGACGACCAGGCGACGCCGCCCCCGCCGCCGTTCGATCCGGAGATGGCCACGGCCGTCTCGCCCCAGCCGCCGCCGGACGACGCCGGCTGGTTCATGCCCGACCTGGCCCCGGGTGTCGCACCGGCCTTCCCCCAGGCCGCCGCGCCGGAGCCCGACCTCGGCCTCCCGCCGATCGACCAGATCGACCTCCCCCCGATGCCGGGCGGCGACGGGCTCGGCTCGTTGACCCGCGATGCGCTCGGGCTCGAGCAGGCGCCCGCCACGGGCGACCCACTGGCCGACTTCGACCCGTTCGCCCCGCTGTCGGCCGCCCCTGCGGCCGCCGCACCTGCTGCGCCCGCCGCACCCGCACCCGCACCAGCGCCGGCCGTCCCGGCTCCCGCACCCGCGCCCCCTGCCGCCGCACCCGGCCACGGTCCGGTCGGCAACCGGGCCGACGTACTCCTCGCCCAGCTCGGTCTCGGACCGGGTGCGAGCTGGAACGACATCAGCACGGCCCACCGCCACGTCGTCGGCCGGCTCGCCGGCCAACCGGACGACCACCGCCTCCGCGGCGCGAACGAGGCGTTCGCCGCCTTGCGCCTCCTGGCCGTGGCCTGAGCCCGGACGGGTCCTACAGCTCGATCACCGGAACACCGGCCAGCTCGAGTCGCTGCGCCGTGACGTGGTCACCCACGACGAGCGCACCACCCACCGCACGCCCGAGCCACTCGTCGCGGGCGGCCACGGCCGCGCCGGGGCGGGACCGGTCACCATCGAGCACGACCACGTGCGCGGCGGCGTCGAGCGCGGCGTCGAAGCGAGCCTTGTCCGGAGCCGGCCACCCCACCGCGGGATCGGCGAAGGGCAACACGACGGCCAGGGAGCGACCGTGGGTGATGGCGGCCTCGGCCGCAGCGAGCTCGGCGCCACGACGCAGACCGCTGACCACGACCTCGTCGGCACCGAGTCGTCGCACGTGCTCCACGAGGGCGGTGTGGGCACCCGCATCCGGGCGATCCGTCCCGGTCACGAGCAGCGCCGACCCGACCGACCACGGCGTGGCCGCGTCGGCGGCCGGTCCGTCCACGGCGGCCAGCCCCGACGGCGCCTGGGCCTTGCCGGCCTGCACGGCGAGCTCGTCGACGAAGTCGTTCATCGGCTCGCCGCTGTGACCCTTCACCCACGTGAAGCGGATCTCACCGGGCCGATCGAGGTAGGCCTCGATCAGCGGCTCCCACAGATCCCGGTTGGCGACGGGCTTCTTCGCCGAGTTCTTCCAGCCCCGTGAGATCCAACCCTCGTACCACTTGTCCCGGAAGCAGTTGACGACGTAGGTCGAGTCCGACCGGATCTCGAGCGGACCGTCGAGTGCCCGGACGGCTTCGAGGACCGCCTGGAGTTCCATCCGCTGGTTCGTGGTGGCCGGGTCGGCACCGGCGGCGTGGGTGCGGTCCATGAGCGCCCAGGCCCAACCGCCGGGCCCGGGATTCCCCGAGCACGCACCGTCGGTGTAGACGACCCGTTCATCGACTCGTTCGGTCCCCACGTCGACACGATGCCGCCGATCGACGCGGAACCCACCGATGGGGTCGCCGCGGTTGGCAGAATGGGGGCATGACGATCGACGGTTTCCTGAGTCAGCTCCCCGACATCGACCCGGAAGAGACCGCCGAGTGGTTGGAGTCCCTGGACACGGTTGCCAATGCCGCCGGTCGTGTCCGTGCCCGGTACCTGCTGGGGCGTCTCAACGCCCATGCCCGTGAGACCCAGATCGGTGGCGCGCAGAGCGTGTCCACCGACTACGTCAACACGATCCCCACGGAGCAGCAGCCGTTCTTCCCGGGCGACGACCACATCGAGCGGCGAATCCGGGCCTTCATCCGCTGGAACGCGGCGGCGATGGTGGTACGGGCCAACAAGACACTCGACGGCATCGGCGGGCACCTGTCCACCTTCGCCTCCTCGGCCTCGCTCTACGAGGTCGGGTTCAACCACTTCTTCCGGGGCAAGGACGACGGCAACCCCGGCGACGCCGTCTACTACCAGGGCCACGCCGCCCCCGGTGTCTACGCCCGGGCCTTCCTCGAGGGCCGGCTCTCCGAGGACGAACTCGACAACTTCCGGATGGAGGTGGGTGGCAACGGCTTGTCGTCCTACCCCCACCCGCGGCTCATGCCCGACTTCTGGGAGTACCCGACCGTGTCGATGGGGCTCGGTCCGATCAACTCGATCTACCACGCACGCTTCCTGCACTACCTCCAGAACCGGTCGATCGAGAACACCGAGCAGAGCCACGTCTGGGCGTTCCTCGGCGACGGCGAATGCGACGAGCCCGAGACGCTCGGGTCGATCTCCCTCGCCGGCCGCCACGGCCTCGACAACCTGACGTGGGTCATCAACTGCAACCTGCAGCGTCTCGACGGCCCCGTCCGGGGCAACGAGAAGATCATCCAGGAGCTCGAGGCCAACTTCCGTGGCTCGGGCTGGAACGTGATCAAGCTGATCCACGGCACCCGCTGGGACGAGCTGCTCCAGCGCGACGTCGACGGGGTGTTGCTCAACAAGATGAACACCACCGTCGACGGTGAGTTCCAGCGCTACGCCGTCGAGTCGGGCGCCTACATCCGCGAGAACTTCTTCGGTCCGGACCCCCGCCTCCGCAAGCTGGTGGAACACCTCAGCGACGACGAGCTCCGCAACCTGCCCCGTGGCGGACACGACTACGCGAAGGTCTACGCCGCCTACAAGGCGGCCACCGAGCACGAGGGCCAGCCGACGGTGATCCTCGCGAAGACGGTGAAGGGCTGGACGCTCGGCGAGGGCTTCGAGGGCCGCAACGCGACCCACCAGATCAAGAAGATGACGAAGAAGCAGCTGCTCGAACTGCGCGACCGTCTCCACCTCCACGACGAGATCCCGGCCGAGGCGCTCGAGGACGGCGTGCCGCCGTACTTCCGCCCCGCCGAGGACTCCCCCGAGTACCAGTACATGATGCAGCGCCGCCGTGGGCTCGGTGGCTCGATCCCGAAGCGCATCACCGAGACACGCCGCCCGCTGCCGGAGCCCTCCACGGGTCCGTTCGAGACGTTCCTCGCCGGGTCCGGCGGCCGCGAGGTGTCGACCACGATGGCGTTCACCTCGATGCTGCGGGAACTGATGCGTGAGGACGGCTTCGGCCCCCGGGTCGTGCCGATCATCCCCGACGAGGCCCGCACGTTCGGCATGGACTCGATGTTCCGCGAGTTCGAGATCTACGCGCCGTTCGGCCAGAAGTACGAGCCGGTCGACCACGAGCTGCTGCTCTCCTACACCGAGGACACCGACGGCCAGATCCTGGAAGAGGGCATCACCGAGGCCGGCTCGCTGGCGTCGTGGATCGCCGCCGGTACCTCCTATGCCCATCAGGGCGTGCCGATGGTGCCCTTCTACACCTTCTATTCGATGTTCGGCTTCCAGCGTGTCGGCGACCTCATCTGGTCGGCGGCCGACTCCCGTGCTCGCGGTTTCCTCATGGGTGCCACCGCCGGGCGGACGACGCTCATGGGCGAAGGCCTCCAGCATCAGGACGGCCACAGCCACGTGATGGCGGCCACGGTTCCGGCATGCCAGGCCTACGACCCGGCCTTCGCCTACGAACTGTCGGTGATCATCGCCGATGGTCTGCGCCGCATGTACCGCGACAACGAGGACGTCTTCTACTACCTGACGATCTTCAACGAGAACTACGAGCAGCCGGCGATGCCCGAGGGTGTCGAGCCCGGCATCCTCGCCGGGTTGTACCGATATCAGGGTGCGCCGGGTGTCGACGGGCCCCGGGCGACGCTGCTGTTCTCCGGTTCTGCCCAGGGTGCGGCCCATGCCGCTCGCGACGAGCTCGCCGAACGCTGGGGCGTCGGGCTCGAGCTGTGGTCGGCCACGTCGTACAAGCGCCTGCGCGAAGAGGCCATGGAGGCCGAGCGTTGGAGCCGGCTGCATCCGCTCGAGGACGAGCGTCGCCCGCTGGTGACGCGACTGCTCGACGCGTCCGAGGGCCCGATCGTCGCAGTGTCGGACAACGTGCGAGCCGTACCCGAGATGATCGCGCAGTACGCGCCGCGGTCGTTCACCGTGCTCGGCACCGACGGCTACGGCCGCTCCGACGGTCGCGAAGCGCTGCGTGCGTTCTTCGAGACCGACGCACCGAACATCGTGATCACGGTGCTGGAGCGCCTCGCCGCCGAAGGTGCGATCGACCGACAGAAGGTCGCCGACGCGATCGACCACTACGGCGTGCCGACCGAGACCGACGCCCCCTGGGTCACCCCCTGATCTGAGCGTCCCGCGATCGGGATCGACGACGCCGGTTCGGGTGCGGAAACGCGCTCAGGCCGGCGTCGTCTCGCGCCGATGTCTTGAACGACGCCCCCTGCGCGCCTTACAGTGTCAGGCAGGGATCAGCCGCCACCGACCAAGGACCAACGATGACCGACCTCGCCGCCCGCGACATCACCGACGAATCCGCCAACGACATCGACGCCATCCTCGCGATGACGAACACCGATGAACGCCGGGACGCGATCCTCACGGTCCAGAACAACGCCGACGCGATCTTCACCTGGAACTACCAGAAGGGCGAGCGGCCGCGCCTGAACAAGTTGTACGAGAAGGCCAAGCACTCCCAGTGGGACGGCGAGACCGACCTCGACTGGTCGATCGACGTCGACGTCGACAAGATGGTCGAGGAGATGTCGATCACGGCCGAGGTGCAGAACGCACCGCTCACCCGCCTCGCCGACGAGCCGGGTTCACCGTTCCGCAACTGGGGCGACAAGGAATGGCACGAGCTCGGCGTCGAGTCGCTCAACTGGCAGCTCAGCCAGTTCATGCACGGTGAGCAGGGCGCGCTGATCGCGACCGCGAAGATCGTCGAGACCGTCCCGTGGATCGACGCCAAGTACTACGCCGCCACCCAGGTGATGGACGAGGCCCGCCACGTCGAGGTGTTCGCCAAGTACCTCGACACCAAGATGGCCGGCAACTACCCGATCAACGTGCACCTCCAGGCGCTGCTCGACGACGTGATCGAAGACGCCCAGTGGGACATGACCTACTTGGGCATGCAGATCATGATCGAGGGCCTCGCCCTCGCCGCCTTCGGCTTCCTGCACATGCTCACACCCGAGCCGCTGATGAAGCAGATGCTGCGCTACGTCATGTCCGACGAGGCCCGCCACGTCGCCTTCGGTGTGCTGTCGCTCCAGGAGATCTACTCCGAGATGACCCTGGCCGAGATCCAGGAACGTCAGGAGTTCGCCTTCGAGGCCGCCGTGCGCATGCGTGACCGGTTCCTCCGCCAGGAGGTGTGGCACCGGATGGGCATCACCGACATGAAGCCGATCATCGACGCCCAGCTCAACGCCCGCCCCGAGGAGCAGGAGTTCCAGCGGCTGCTGTTCTCCAAGATCGTGCCGAACTGCCGCAAGCTCGGCCTGCTCGACGCCGGTGAGGGCTGGCTGCGGGAGAAGTTCACCGAGATCGGCGTGATCGAGTTCGAGCACCTCGAGGACACCGGGTCGGAGTTCACCTCCTACGACCTCGAGGCCTCCGACGAGGACGTGAACGCGGCCGCCGTGGCCGGCGGGCACCGCCACTGACCCCGCCCTTCATCATCGAGTTCGACGACGCCAGCCCCGATCGGGCTGGCGTCGTCGCGTCCGGGCACCGAGACTCGACGTCGTGACCGACTCCCGCATCTCCACCGACGCCGAACTCCGCGCCCTCTACGGCCACCCCTCCGAGGTCGTGAAGGGCAAGAAGGTGCCCCACATCGATCCCGCCACCCGGGAGGTGATCGAGGCGACGCCACTCGCCTTCCTGTCCACCTCCGGCACCGACGGGACCTGCGACGTGTCACCGCGGGGCGGGCCGGCGGGGTGGCTCCGGGTGCTGGACGAGCGCACGATCGCCTTCCCCGACCTGAGCGGCAACAAGTTGCTCGACTCGCTGCAGAACATCGTGGAGAACGGCCACGCGGGCATGTTGTTGGTCATGCCGGGGCGGGACGACTGTGTGCGCGTCGACGGCCGTGCCCATCTGAGCACCGACCCCGAGCTGCTCGCGTCCTTCGGCGAGGTGGTCCGCCCACCGAAGGTGGCCGTGGTGATCGAGGTCGACAACCTCTTCATCCACTGCACGAAGGCGTTCCGCCGGTCGGAGGTGTGGAACCCCGAGACCTGGCACGACCGGGAGTCGCTGCCGTCCCCCGCCGCGCTCCTCGCCTCGATGACGGGCTTCGAACTCGACGAGCAGGTCGTCAACACCGCGCTCGACGACGGTGCGACCAACGACCTCGCCGAGGAACGCCCCGGGGCCTGAGCCGGCCGTCCACATCGGATCGTCCCGGCGGCATGCTGGGGACATGGGCGTGCACTTCACCGACGACGGCGAGGCCGATCGCGTGGTCAACGGGAGTGCGTTCGCGTTCCTGGTCGCGATGATCCTCGATCAGCAGATCCCGATGGAGTGGGCGTTCGCCGGCCCGAAGACACTCGGCGATCGCCTCGATGCCCCGATCTCGCCGGACTCGATCGCGGCGCTCGACCTCGAGGAGCTCCGAGCCGTCTCGGCCGAGGTGCCCGCCGTCCACCGCTATCACCGTTCGATGGCCGAGCGGATCCACAAGCTGGCCACGTTCCTCGTCGACGAACACGACGGCGACGCCGAGGCGGTGTGGCGGGACCAGACCGACGCGATGGCGGTGAAGCGGCGTCTGAAGGCCCTGCCCGGCTTCGGCGACGAGAAGGCGAAGATCACCCTCGCCGCACTGGTGAAGCGCTACGACCACACCTTCGAGCACTGGGAACGCGCCGCTGCGCCGTTCTCGGACGACGAGCCACGCTCGATCGCGGATGTCGCCTCACCGGAGGCACTCGCCGAGGTGCGGGCCTGGAAGAAGCGCCAGACCGACGCCGGGCTCGGCAAGCAGGACCCCCCGGCGCCGCGCTGAGCGACGCCGGGCCGCTCCGGGCTACGGCGCGGCGATCACCGGGGTGCAGTCGATCCGGTCGGACCACGCTCCCCCGCCCTGCCGCCAGTCGATCTCGTAGCGGAACGTGGGCCCGTCCCGGAGCGGATCGCGGAACTCGGCATCCGCGGCGACGCGGCCCCGCCAGTAGGGGCCCGCACCGTCGGGCGAGCGGAAGATGCGGACCTCGTCGGCGTCGGCGAGGCTCCAGCGGACCAGGGCGTCGGCACCGTCGGCGTCGACCCAACAGCGGCCGTCGCCTCCACCGTCACCACCGCTGACGAGCACCGGCGCACACACGATGGGGGCGCCCCAGACACCACCGACACGGGCTTCGACCTCGTAGGCATGTGTCGTGCCGACCGGGCTCCGGAGGATGTCGTCGAACGAGGTCGTGCTCACCCGACCCCGCCACCAACGGGTGCCGTCGTTCACCTGCCGGAAGATCCGGTAGTCCGAGGCACCGGGCACGGCGTCCCAGGTCAGGGCCGCGGCGCTGCCGACCGCGGTGGCCCGGCAGTCACCGCCGGGCGGCGGCGTGGCGTCGAACAACGCGGTGAGGTTCGTCGGCCGGTCGATCACGAGCTCGATGCCGGGCAGGGCGCTGAGGAGCAGGCCCTGCGACCGCCACCAGCTGAACTCGACCGTCTCGCCCCGGATCACCTGGGTCGACTCGATCGACACCGACGTGGTCGCACCGACGGCGACGGTCCGAGAGAAGGGTGTGGTCTCGGCGGTCGAGCCGACCTGGATCTCGGCACCCCACGGCTCGGACCAGAGGTGGAGCTCGGTCGTGCGGTAGCCGACGGTGCGGGTGTCGGTCGACGACAATCCGTCCCGGGTCACCGTGAGCCGCATCTCGACCTCGGAGGGCCACTCGTGGTCGGGCATCTCGAAGGTCGCCGTTCGCCCGATCCGCCCATCGAGCCCATGGGTGTGACAACCACCGCCGGGGATGCAGTGGTGCAGGATCAGCTCCCAGGCGTAGGCGTCGTTCGGGAGTCCGGCGACCGGGGCCGCCGCGACCGAGACGTCGTCACCGACGGCGAAGGTGTCCGTGGCGGCGGGTTGCACGATCGTCGCCTCCGGTGCCGCGTTGCCCACGACCACCGAGGTGACGGCGTCGTCGCTCAGGTCGCCCTCGTCGAGCACGAGCAGCCGGACCTCGACGACACCGTCGTCGTCGAAGGTCGTCGTGATGGTGTTGGCGGTGCCGTCGATCGTGCCGTCGTTGCCGATGTCCCACCGATAGCGCAGGGTGTCGCCGTTCGGGTCGGAGCTGGCCCGCCCGTCGAAGGTGACCGTCAACGGGGCCGGGCCACCCGGTGTCGACGCCTCGATGCGGGCCACCGGCGGCGCGGCCTCGTCGCCGTCGGAGTACCGGACGAGACGCCCGGCGATGTCGAGTCCGTAGAGGTCGCCGTCGGGGCCGAACTCCAGGTCGACGAGCAGGCCCGCATCCGAGGCGAACAGCGTCGGCTGGCCGGCCTGCACCCCGCCGCCGGGCGCGGCCGGCAGGTACCAGATGCAGTCCCGGGTGTAGTCGGTGAAGAACAGCGCGCCGTGGAGCGAGGCCGGCCCGAAGCCGGCGCGGTTCACGGCGAGGCCCGAGATCGACAGCCCCCCGGTCGGGCAGGAGCCGCCCGGCACGACCGGGTCGGGTCGGGTGTAGGAGAACAGCGGTGCGTCGTGGTCGCCGGCGGCGATGAGGTCGTTGCAGAGATCGGTCTGGAGCCAGAACGTGTTCTTCGTCGTGCCGGGCCCCTCGTAACAGGGCCAGCCGCCATTCGTGATCGTCGGCGAGTTCGTCCGGACCTCCTGGATCTCCTCGAAACCGGCCCCGCCGACGTTGCCGACGAACACCCGGTCCGACGCGGGGTCGATCGCGAAGCGGAAGGGGTTCCGGAACCCGATCGCCAGCATGCGCTCGGCCATGGTCTCGCCGTCACCGATCAGCGGGTTCGACGCGACGGGTGAGAAGTCGTCGGGATCCACCCGCAGCAGCGCGCCGTGCGGGCCCGTGGGGTCGTTGCGGGTCAGCAGATCGAGCGAACGGGCCTGGCCGCCTTCGGTCGTCGGCGCGGAGAGGTTCTGGCCGACGGCCCCGGGCGGGTCGCCACAGATGTTGCCCCGCTGTCCGTACTCGACGAAGGAGCCGGTGGAGCCGTCGCCGAAGGACACGAGGAGGTTGCCGGCGGCGTCGAAGCCGAGGTCACCGATGGAGTGGAACGGGAACTGCTGGCAGTGCCCGTCGAAGAGCACCGTCTCGGTCGGGGCACCCGACAGATCGATCCGACTCACGACCGAACGGGCGGGGCAGCCGGTGGAGGCGGCGTTGGGGCACGGGTCGTAGTTCCCACCGTTGCCGTAGGCCGGAATCGGGCCGCCGCTCGGCAACCGATCGTGGGCGTAGGCGACGAAGACACTGCGCTCGGCGGGCCAGTCGGGGTGGACGGCGATGGACATCAGGCCGCGGTCGCCGTTGTTGTGCACGCGGGTCCGCAGGTCGAGCACCAGCGAGGGGGTGGTGTCTCCGATGCCGTCGATGGTCTTGATCCGTCCGGCCTTCTCGGTGATGAACACCGTGCCGTCGGGGGCGAAGGCGACACCCGTCGGCTGGGTGAGCCCATCGAGCACCACACTCTCGGTGATGCCTCCCGGCACCACGTCGGCGGCGGCGGGCGCTCCCGTCGACACCATCAGGGTGGCGAGCACGCCCACCACCGTCACCACTCGTCGCAACACTCGGTCTCGACCCATCCGATCGAGGATGGCCGACGCGCGACGGGCGCCCGGAGAGTCGACCCACTCGCCCGGAGACGGGATATGCCGCCCAGTGGGCGGGGCCGGACGACCGGGCGAGGCGAGTGCGCGCCCCGCCCCCGTGGCTCAGCGGTAGCGCTGGCGGTCGAGCCAACCGAGGAGCACGGCCATGGCCCTCGGGTCGTGGCGGAGCTGATGGCCCGCCCCGGCGAGGATGCGGAGCTCGGCATCGCCGTGGAGCTCGGCGAGCAACCGGGCGTCGAGTTGGGGCACCACGTCATCATCCGCACCGTGCAGCACGAGCAGTTCCCGGTCGCCGAGTTGCTCGACGGCACTCGAGGCCGTGATCGCCTGGAACTCCTCCTGCCACGCCTGCGGGTTGGCGGGGTACGACTCGTCGGTGATCAACCGCCGGCGACGGGCGTAGCGGAGCAGCTTCTCGGGTTCGACGGGCAGGTTCGCGAAGTCGGACGGGGTGCCGATCAGGGCGATGCCCCGCACACCGTCGACGGCGAGGGCCACCGAGGCGGCCACCGCCCCACCGGTGCCGAAGCCGACGAGCCAGAGGTCGTCCGGTTGGACGACACGACGGAAGGCCTCGACCATGGCCACACCGTCGTCGACCCAGCCGGCGAGGCTGAACTGTCCCTCCCGGGTCGACGTGCCCCGGAACGGGCCGGTGCACGCGAAGAAGCCCATCTCGGTGGCGATCCGCTCGCAGAGCTCGGGCAGATCCGTGCCGACGTGCGACGCCGGGATGAGGCCGGTCGGCATGGCGTGCATCAGCACGACGCCGGGTCGGCGCGGGCCCACCGACGGCGGGGTGACGAGGGTCAGCTGCGGGTCGACCTCGGCGATGTCCACTCCGGTGTCAGGCTCCGGTGCCCCGGTAGGCCCGGTAGCCGCGGTTCCTCGCCTCGGCGAGCGTGTCGGGCCCGAAGCAGAGGAACTGCTTCGAGGCGAGCAGCTCGTCCATGAGCTCGGTGTCGGTCAGGGCGTCGACGTCGTACACGACCCGGGTGCGCTTGTCGCCGACCCAGCGGTGGTGTTCGAACTGCGAAGGGCGTTCCACGGGCTCAACCTAGCCGCCCGCCCCGGAACGTAGAACGCCCGGGAGCCGAAGCTCCCGGGCGTTCGTCCCACAGACTTGTTTGCTGGGCCTCGCACCTCCACCGTGGGAGGGGTCGGGATCAAACCCGCCGAGGTGCAAAGGGGTGACCGGCTGAACAACGCCAGCGGTCCAGCGGCTCCGCCTCAGCGGCCAGCCACCTCCAGGATCCCGTAAGAACTGTCATTCAACTCGGATCACCTCCTTTCTCTGGTCCCACCAGTGTGGCAGACCGTCGGGGCGGGGGTGAAACGGTTTGCCGACTCACTCGGCGGCGTCGTCGGCCTCGCCCTGCTCGAGGGCGGCCTGCACCTCGGTGCCGAGCGCACCCAGGTCGCCGAGGTCCCTGGCCACCAGGTCGGGGTCCTCGATGTGGAGGGCGCCCATCACCTGGAGGTAGGCGTCATGGGCGGCGATGACCTCGGCGACGTGGTCCCGCTCGACCTCGAAGCGCAGCAGGTCGCAGCGCTCCATCACGTAGTCGAGCGCATCGAACTGCTCGTAGACGATCGGCCCCGACGCCAGATGGTCCGGGGTGTAGTGATAGGCCTGGATCCACTCGAGATGGAGGCGGAGCAGGACACGCAGCTCGTCGTAGCTCAGGACCGAGGTGACCTCGAGCGGCAACGCCTCGGCGCAGAAGTCGATCGCCTCGTGGACGTCGACGACGATCTGGGGCGGGATCTCGCGGGTCTTGCCGACCGCCCAACCCACACTCCAGAGTCCGATGAGCACCACCAGCACGGCGGCGACGGCGACGGCGATCCAGATCACCCCCGGAGGCTAGGCCATCCGCGGAAATCCCCGCGAAGCCGGGTGCCTCAGCACCCGCCGCCGCGGGGATCTCCGACGAGATTCGCTGCCGATCGGGTGATGCCCGTCGAGCATCATCGACCGGCCGGAGCCGTCCGGGCCGGAGCCCGGCGGATCACAACCCGATGCGCTGGGCGAGCTGCTCGCGGTGGTAGGCCGGATCACCGAACATGAGCTCGGAGCTCTTGGCCCGCTTGAAGTACAGGTGGGCCGGGTGCTCCCAGGTGAACCCGATGCCACCGTGGATCTGGATGTTCTCGGCGGCGGCGTGGAAGTAGGCGTCCGAGCAGTAGGCCTTGGCCAGCGAGGCGACCGACGGCAGCTCGTCGTTCATCTCGGCGGCGCACCAGAGGGCGTAGTAGGCGGCGGACTTGGCCGACTCGACCTCGAGCAGCATGTCGGCGCACTTGTGCTTGATGGCCTGGAACGACCCGATCGGGCGACCGAACTGCACACGGTCCTTGGCGTACTGGACGGCCATCTCGAGCACGAACTGTGCACCACCGACCTGCTCGGCGGCGAGCGCCACGGCGGCGAGGTCCATGGTCGTGGCGAGGGTGGCCTCGCCGGAGCCCTCGGCCCCGATCAGCGTGCCGGCGGCACCGTCGAGGGTGACCTTGGCCTGCTTGCGGGTCTGGTCCATGGTGGACAGGGCCTCGGCCGAGACACCGTCGCCGGAGGCGTCGACGGCGAAGAGCGAGATGCCGTTGTCGGTCTTGGCCGACACGACCAGCAGCCCGGCGGTGTGACCGTCGATGACGAACGACTTGGTACCCGACAGGCTCCAGGAGTCGCCGTCGGCCGTGGCGGTGGTCTCGGTGCCCGAGGTGTCCCACTTGCCGTTCGGCTCGGTGGTGGCGAGCGTGGCGATGGTCTCACCCGAGGCGATACCCGGGAGGTGGGCGGCGGCCGCGGCCTCGTCACCCGAGGCGAGGATGGCCTGCGAGGCGAGCACACCGGAGAAGAACGGCGCGCAGAGCAGGGCCCGACCCATCTCCTCGAGGACCACGCCGAGCTCGACGAAGGAGTACCCCTGGCCGCCGTAGGCCTCGGGGATGGCGAGGGCCGGCAGACCCATCTGCTCGGCCATCTGGGACCAGACGTCGGCGTCGTAGCCGTTGTCGGTCTCCATCTGTTCCCGGACGGCGTCCTCGGCGGACTTCTCCTCGAGGAAGGATCGGACGAACTGGCGGAGCTGCTCTTGCTCCTCGGTGAAGGCGAAGTTCATGTGCCGGAACGTAGACCCCACGGGAGGCTCCGACCAAGCCGGCTTGCGTACACGTGTGTACACACTCGGACCACGGGATCTAGGATCGTGCGGTGAGCGATGCGACACCCCGCGCCCGACGGAGCCTCCCGACACGCGAACTGCGGGCGCAACTCGCCGACGTCCTCCGACGGGCGGCCGACGGCGAACCGACGGTCGTCACGACCCGGGGTCGCCCCGTGGCCCAGGTCGGACCGGTCGGCTCGACGTTGCGGGCAGACCTCCCCGCCCTGGCCGCCGCCGGGCTCGCCACGCCACCGGTCGCCCTCCGCCGACCCGCCGCACCCGCACCGATCGAGCTCCCCGTCGACGTCCGCCTCGACCGGCTGATCGACGAGGTGCGGCCGTGACCGGGATCGTGCACCTGGACGCCACCGCCCTGATCCGCCGCCACCTCGCGGACGAACACACCGACTTCGTCAACGACACGATGCGGGCGGCGGAGCACTGGGCGGTCAGCGCACTCGCCGTGACCGAGCTCCGCCTGCTCGTCCACCGCACCGGGTTGCCCGAACCCGTGCGCCATCGGATCGCCGGCGCGATCGCCGCCGACCTCGAGGCCATGTGGACCGTGCCGGTCGACGGCACCTGTCTCGCCCGGGCGGCGGAGCTCGGCGCCACGTTCGGCATCGGGACGGCTGAGGCCATCCACCTCGCCGCGGCGGATCGATTGCCGCGCCCCACGACCGTCGTGACATTCGACCGACGGCTGATCCCGACCGCCACCGCTCTGGGCATGGAAGTACGCTCTCCGCTCGTTGGGTGATCCGGCCCGCCGGGTCGGGTGACTCACCCAACCCCCACCCCGTTCATCGACTCAATGCCACCCAGAGTGGGCGAGTCGTACGCTCTGTGGCAGGCATGTGAGCCCACTGGAGGGCTCGGAGAGGCGTCGGATCGTGGAGATCCTCGTGTTCGTCATTCTGAATCTGGTGCTCGTCGTGCTGCTGGCCGTCGCGGTCAAACTCCTGCGATCGCCCGCCGAGCGCCGGGAGGACGTCGACCCCACCCGGAAGCGTCGCCTGCGCGGGCGCCGCGAGCGCGTCGAGACCACGGCCGTCGCTCCGGCGACCGCCGAGGCACCGCGCGACCAAAAGCCCACCACGGCCGTCGAAGAGGTCGTGGAGGAGACAGACGTCGTGGGCGCACCCACCGGACACATCGGCGAGCGGGCCCGGGCCGTGGCGGCCCCGCCCGACGAGATCGACCTGCGGGTCGAGCCGATCGGTGCCCGGTTCAAGACCTCCGAGGAGCTCTTCGCCGTCGATCGCCCCGGCGCACTCGAACGTGACCCGTCGCGCATCCGCCTCGTGTCGACCCTCAACGGTTCCGGCCCCAACCGCGCCACGCTCGTCGGTGGTGTCATCCGGACCCTCGGCTCGCTCGGCCTCGAGCCGGCCGAGGTCGACGGGCGCCGCAGCCGCCTCGCCACGAGTGACGGCCGCCGGGCGGCGGTCAACGTCGACGCCATGCACGGAGGCGCCGACGTCATCGACGTGATCGTCGACGCCAGCCTCGCCCCCGACGCCCTGCGGGCCCTCACCCGCTGGCATCGGACCGACCTCGACGACTCCGACCGGGTGCAGATCCGCGCCTGGGATCGCTGACGGGCGGAGGCGGAACCCATGTGCGGCATCAGCGGGCAGTACGGCTACGCCCGACACCTCGATCTCGACGCGGCGGTCCTCGCGGCCCGTGCCGAACTCATCCGGCATCGCGGCCCCGACTCCGACGGAACGTTCGTCGACGGCTCACTCGGCTTCGGCTTCCGCCGTCTGGCCATCATCGACGTCGACGGGGGCACCCAGCCGATCGTCGACGACGCCACCGGGTGTGCGATCGAGTTCAACGGCGAGATCTACAACTACCGCGAACTCCGCGCCGAGCTCGAGGTCCGGGGGCACCGCTTCTCGACCTCGTCGGACACCGAGGTGATCCTCCGGGGGTATCTCGAGTGGGGCGACGACGTCGTCCACCATCTCAACGGCATCTTCGGCGTGGCGATCTGGGATCCCCGCAGCCGACGCCTCCTGCTCGCCCGTGACCACTTCGGCGTGAAGCCCCTCTACTGGTCCGACCTCGGCGGCGTGCTGCGGTTCGGTTCGGAGATGCGCACGATCCTCGACGATCCCGCCGTGGAGCGCCGCCTCGACCCCGACGCGGTCCGGCTCCTGCTGCACTTCGGCTACCTGCCCTCACCGCACACCCTGATCGACGGCGTGCACAAGCTCGGCCCCGGCCATCTGCTGACCTGCGACGCCGAGGGCGTGCGCGTGCGGCGCTACGACACCCGGATCGCCACGATCGACCACTCGATCGACGAGCGCCGAGCGGTGGCGGAGTACACCGAGCTGTTCGACGCCGCGGTGACCCGTCAGATGGTCTCCGACGTCGAGGTCGGCTGCCTGCTGTCCGGCGGCGTCGACTCCGGCATGGTCCTCTCGGTCGCCTCGGCCGCGTCGTCCTCCCCGATCCAGACCTTCACCGTCGGCTTCGGTGACGACTTCGACCACGACGAGTCGGCCGACGCCGCCGAGACGGCCCGGCACTTCGGTGCCCGACACCACGACCTGCGGGTCACCGTCGACGACGTCGAAGCGCTGCTCCACGAGTGTCTCTGGCACGTCGAGGAACCGGTGCTGTCGCAGTCGACCTTCGCCTACCAGCTCATGACCCGTGAGGTGCGCGACCACGTCAAGGTCGTGCTCACCGGTCAGGGCGCCGACGAACCGTGGGCCGGCTACGACCGTTACCTCGGTGAACGCTACGGCGCCCGGGCCCGCTGGCTCTTCGGCTCGACGGCGGCCTCGGCCGTCGCCGGTCGCTTCGGCGGCGCCGAGCGATTCCGTCGTGCCACCGAGAGCCTCGGCCTCGCCGACCCGGTCGACCGCTTCACCGCGATCCACACCGTGTTCGAACCCCGACTCGTCGACGAGCTCGGCGGCCCCGGCCTCGCCCGGGCCACGATCGATCCCCGGGACGTCGTGCGCCGCTGGCAGGAACCCGTCGCCCATCTCGACGAGTTCTCCCAGCTGCTCCACATCGACACCCGGCTCTCGCTCGCCGACGACCTGTTGCTCTACGGCGACAAGTTGTCGATGTCGAACTCCGTCGAGGCCCGGGTCCCGATCCTCGATCGGGAGCTCATGGCCTACGTCGAGTCGTTGCCGCCGCAGATGAAGCTCCGCCGCCGCACCGCGAAGTACGTGCACAAGCAGGCCGCGGAGCACTTCCTCCCGAAGGAGTTCGTCTACCGGCAGAAGCGTGGATTCGCCACGCCGATCGATCGTTGGTTCGCCTCCGAACTCGTGCCGTTGCTGGAGCGCACCGTGCTCCGCCCCGACTCGGTCTGCGCCGAGATGCTCGATCCCACGGCCATCCGCCGTCTCGTCGACGACCACCGCTCCGGTCGCCGCAACCACCGTCGCCAGCTCACGACGCTCGTGAGCCTCGAGATCGCCGCCGCCCAGTTGTTGGGGGACGGCGCCCACCCGGCCGAAGGCCGTCACACCAGGGAGACCACATCATGAGGATCGCCGTGTTCGGCCTCGGCTACGTCGGCAGCGTGTCCGCCGCCTGTCTCGCCAACCAGGGCCACACCGTCGTCGGGGTCGACCCCAACACCGACAAGGTCGCCCAGATCAACGCGGGTGTGTCGCCCGTGCTCGAGCCGATGGTGCCCGAGTACCTGGCCGAGGCCGTCGCCGACGGCCGGATCCGCGCCACCACCTCCGCGGCCGACGCGGTCGCCGAGACCGACATCTCGTTGCTGTGTGTCGGGACCCCGAGCCGGGCGAACGGCGACATCGACCTCCGCTACATCGAGCAGGTGGCCGCCGAGATCGGCACGGCGCTCGCCGGGCTCGATCACGCCCACACCGTGGTCATCCGTTCGACCGTCATGCCGGGAACGGCGGACCGGGTCGCCGAGATCCTGACCGAGACCTCCGGCCGGGTCGAGGGTGAGACCGTCTTCGTCGGCAACAACCCCGAGTTCCTCCGCGAGGGCCAGGGCGTGGCCGACTTCATCAACCCGCCGCTGATCCTCATCGGCGCCGACGACGAGCACACCGCCGGGATGATCGGCGCGCTCTACGACGGCATCGAGGCCGAGCGCCTCGTCGAGCGCCGCCGCCTCGCCGAGATGGTGAAGTACGCCAACAACTCGTGGCACGCCACCAAGGTCACCTACGCCAACGAGATCGGCGCGGTCAGCCGGGCCATGGGCATCGACGGCACCCGGGTCATGGAGATCCTCTGCGCCGACACGAAGCTCAACATCTCCAAGGCCTACATGCGTCCGGGCTTCGCCTTCGGCGGCTCGTGCCTGCCGAAGGACGTGCGGGCACTGAACCACGCCGCCAAGGTCCGGGACGTCTCGGTGCCACTGCTCGGCAGCCTCCTCACCTCGAACAGCATCCAGATCCAGCGGATCCTCGACCAGCTGGTCGACTGGAGCCCGCAGCGCGTCGGTTTCTTCGGGCTCGCCTTCAAGGCCGGCACCGACGATCTGCGTGAGTCGCCCCTCGTCGAGGTGGTCGAGCGCATGGTCGGCAAGGGCTTCGAGATCTCGATCCACGACGCCGACGTCTCCGCACCCGATCTGATCGGTGGCAACGCCGCCTTCATCGAGCGGGAGATCCCCCACCTCGCCTCGGTCCTGCGTGACGCCCCGGCCGACGTGGTCGCCGAGTGCGACGTGCTCGTGATCTCCAAGGTCACCCCGGCGACCCTCGAGGCGCTCGCCGCCCGACCGGCCGGCACCAAGGTGATCGATCTCGTCCGTCTTCCCGACGACGTGCGTGGCGCCATCGACGCCACCGACTACCTCGGGGTGGCCTGGTGAGCGGCATCAGCGATCTGAGCCGGTCGATCCGCCGACGGGCCGGCAGGCCCAGCCGGCGCCGTCGGGACGCTCGCAAGCACCTGCTGCTCGTCGTCGAGAACGCCGCCGTGCCCCACGACCGTCGGGTGTGGAACCAGGCCCGTGCCGGCGCCCGCAACGGCTACGAGGTGACGGTGATCTGCCCCAAGGGCCGGCCGCCGGCCGACGTCTCGTCCGAGGACGCCGAAGGGGTCCACATCCGTCGCTTCCCGATGCCGTTCGGCGGGCCCCGCAAGATCGACTTCCTCCTCGAGTACGGGTGGGCGATGGTCTGCATCTTCGCCCTGTCGATCACCACCTACCTCCGGCGACCGTTCCACCTGATCCACGTCGCCAACCCGCCCGATCTGTTCTTCGGGCTCCAGTGGATCTTCGGTCGACGGGGCGTGAAGTTCGTGTTCGATCAGCACGACCTCGGCCCCGAGACCTACCAGTCGAAGTTCGACGAACCCACCGAAGACGCCATGTACAAGGCGTTGTGGTGGATCGAGCAGCGGTCCTACGCCGCCGCGGACACCGTGATCGTGACGAACCACAGCTACGAGCAACGTGCGCTCGGTCGTGGCGGCATGGCCCCCGAGGACGTCTTCGTCGTCCGCAACTCCCCCGACCTCGAACTGTTCCAGCCCCGGGCGCCCAAGCCCGAGCTGCGCCGTGGCTTCGACCACCTGGCCGTGTTCGTCGGCACCATGGGCCACCAGGACGGGGTGCACATCGCCCTCGAGGCCGCCGCCCACGTCCGCCGCACGCTCGGTCGGACCGACATCGGCTTCGTGTTCATCGGCACCGGTGACACCTGGGAACGTCTCCAGGCCCGCCTCGCCGAGCTCGACCTCGGCGACGGCGTGTGGTTCACGGGCTTCATCTCCGACGACGAGATGCTCGACCACCTCTCGACGGCGACGGTGGGCATGGCCCCCGACCTCGACAGCCCGCTCAACAACATCTCCACGATGATCAAGACGATGGACTACATGGCGATGGAGCTCCCCGTCGTGTCGTTCGATCTGATCGAGTCACGCTTCTCGGCCGGTGAAGCGGCGATCTACGCCGCCGATCACTCCTCGGAGGCGTTCGGCGACGCGATCGTCGAGCTCATCGACGACGCCGAGCGCCGCGAGAAGATGCAGCGCCTCGGGGTCGAGCGGATCCACGGGCCGCTGTCCTGGTCGGTGTCGGAGGCCAACCTCATGGCCTGCTACGCCCGGGCATTCGAGCACTGAGGCCGAACCGATGTCCCCCCGTCCCCTCGCCACCCGGCGGGCCCGGCTCCTCGCGGTCCTGACCGGCCTCGCGCTGGTCGCCGCCGCATGCGCCGACCGGGTCGACCCCGGCGACACCGCGCTCGGGTACCCCACGACGGTCGAGACCACCACGACGTTGCCGCCGGCGGCGACGATCGCCGAGACCGAGGTCGTCGACGACCCCTGGCCGGCGTCGATCGCACCGCTCGAGTCGGTCGACTGGCACCTCACCGGTCGCCGCTCGAGCCCGGCCGCCGCGACCGTGTCGGTGACCGAGTTCGGCGCCGTCGCCGACGACGGCCAGCCCGACACCGAGGCCTTCGCCGCCGCGATCCAGTTCGCCGGTGACGAGGGGCGTTCCCAGCGTCCGACCAGCGTGACCGTGCCGCCGGGACGTTTCCTGATCACCGAGACCCTCGCGCTCCAGTCGAACGTGGCGCTGCTCGGCTCGGGCAAGGACGCCACCTTCCTCGATCTCGACCTCGGCGGCCGCGACATCGAGGGCATCACGATGGTCGGTGCCCCGTTCGGCGACGGCGAGTGGACGACACTCGAGAACCCCGCCCGACGCGGTGACAACCGTGTGGCGCTGCCCGGCGACCTCACCTTCGCGACGGGCCAGCTCCTCGAGATCGAGCAGGACAACGTCGACCGGATGCACAGCCGCGACGAGTGGATCGTCGAGTGGGGCCAGGGCTCCGCCGGCGAGCTGGTCCGGGTCATCGACGGCGGCCCCGGCCTGGTCGTGGTCGACCACGGCCTCTTCGAGAGCTACGACATCGACCGGTCCGCCCGCATCCGTCCGATCTCGGCGATCGAGCGCACCGGCATCGAGTCGATGCGGATCGAACGCCTCGACGAGGGCTACGGGCACACCGTCTCGATGCGCTACGCCACCGATGCCTGGGTGATCGACGTCGAACTCGTCAAGACCAGCCGGGCCCACGTCGGCATCGACGTGAGCCACCGGTGTGAGGTCTCCGGCTCGGACATCCACGGCGCCCACGACTACGGCGACGGCGGCCGGGCCTATGGCATCTCGGTGGCTCGCCACGTCACGAGCTGCGCGTTCGACGACAACGCCCTGTGGGATCTTCGCCACGCGCTGATCATCCAGCTCGGCGCCACCGGCAACGTGTTCAGCCACAACGACGCCCGCGGATCGGCCGGCTACGACGACCGCCAGCCCCGGGCCGACATCTCGATCCACGGCCACTGGCCCCAGGTCAACCTGTTCGAGGCCAACGTCGTCGACCGCATCGTGTTCGCCGACTGGTGGGGCCCGTCCGGGCCGGACAACGTCTTCTACCGGGGGTGCGCCCTCGAGCACGTGATCGTGACCGAACAGTCGAACGACCAGCTCGTGCTGGCGTCGGTGATCGGCCCCGGCGGCCTCGTCGTCGACGAGGACATCACCGGCACGATCGCCGCGGCCAACGTCGTCGACGGTGCGCCGATCGACGACCTGGTCGACCTGGGCGATTCCACCCTGCCGAACTCACTGTTTCGCGACGATCGGACGCCTCCGACCGTCCAGGACTGCAGTGTGGCGGCGACGTCGCGAAACCCCTGGTCCGATCCGGAGGTGGAGCGACCGTGACGACGCGGATGAACCAGCACGACTGCCTGGGCCCGACGACCCACTCCACACGAGCGTGTGGGTCAGTTGACGGGTTCGGCGGCGAGCGACGACTGACAGGCTTTCGCCAAGGCGGCTCTGGAGGGCAGCGATGACAACCAACGATGAGATGCGACCGCTGCACGTCGGCGTGATCGGCTGTGGCTACTGGGGTTCGAAGCACGTGCGTGTGCTCTCGGGTCTGCCCGGTGTGGAGGTCTCCGTGATCGACCGCGACGACGACCGTCGCCGCGGCCTCGAGGCGGCCTATCCGATCCGGGCCAGCGTGGCCGACCTGGCCGACGTGCTCGACGACCTCGACGCCGCGGTCATCGCCACCCCGCCGCTCGGCCACTACCCCCTGGCCAAGGCCTGCCTCGAAGCCGGCGTGCACGCCCTCGTCGAGAAGCCGCTGACGACCACCGTCGCCCATGCCAACCACCTGATCGACCTCGCCGAGGAGCGTGGCTTGACCCTCATGGTCGGTCACACCTTCGAGTTCAACGCCGCCGTGTGGAGCCTCGCCGAGGCCGTCCGCAAGCCCGAGTTCGGCAAGGTCCGCTACATCAACTCGGCCCGGCTGAACCTCGGCCTCTACCAGCCCGACGTCGACGTGTTGTGGGACCTCGCCCCGCACGACATCTCGATCATCAACCGGGTCCTCGACTCCCGCCCCACCTCGGTGTCGGCGTGGGGCATGGAGCTGATGGCCGACAAGCCCGACGTGGCCTACCTCAACCTGCGCTACGACGACCTCGACGTCGGTGCCTGCATCCACGTGAGCTGGCTCGACCCGATGAAGGTCCGCCGCACGACCGTCGTCGGCGAGCACCAGATGGCCGTCTACGACGACATGGCCGAGGAGCGCCTCCGGGTCTACGACAAGGGTGTCGACTCGGCTCAGACCGCCGACCAGTCGCAGATCCCGATGTCGTATCGCCACGGCGACATCGTCTCGCCGTTCATCCAGTTCAACGAACCGCTCGGTCTCGAGCTCGGCCACTTCGTCGAGTCGATCCGCACCGGCACGAAGCCCGTCGTCGACGGTCGCTCGGGTCGTGAAGTCGTCTCGGTGCTGTGTGCCGCCGAGGAATCCCTCCGCACCGGCGGCTGGGTCACCGTCGATTACGACTCGAACGTGATCGACCTCCGTGAGCGCCGCTCGAAGAACGCCCCGTCACCGACGGCGCCCGACAGCCAGAACGATCCGCAGCCGAGCGCCGGTGCCTGAAGGACATCGACGTGAACAACTCCCCCATCAACTTCCTCGACCTGCGGGCCGACCACGCCGAGGTCCGTGACGATCTCGACAAGGCATGGTCCGACCTGGTCGACACCTGTGGCTTCGTCGGCGGCGGTGCCGTCGACGAGTTCGAAGCGGCCTTCGCCTCCTACCAGCGGGGCACGCACTGCATCGGCGTGGCCAACGGCACCGACGCCCTGGAGCTCATCCTCGGCGCCGCCGGGATCGGCCCCGGCGACGAGGTCATCGTGCCGGCGAACACCTTCATCGCGACGGCCGAGGCCGTCGCTCACGTCGGCGCCGACATCGTCTTCGCCGACGTCGACCCCGACACGCTGCTCATCACGGGCGACGCGATCGACGCGGTCGTCACCGAGCGCACCGCGGCGGTCATGGCGGTTCACCTCTATGGCCAGATGGTCGACCTCGACGACGTGGGCGCCGCGTGTGCCCGTCACGGTCTGGCCCTCGTCGAAGACGCCGCCCAGGCCCACGGTGCCGAGTGGAACGGTGTGCGGGCCGGTTCGGCCGGCATCGGTGCCGGCTTCAGCTTCTACCCCGGCAAGAACCTCGGCGCCCTCGGTGACGGTGGTGCGGTGGTGACCGGGGACGCCGAGCTCGAGCGCAAGATCCGCTCGATGTCGAACCACGGTCGCTCGTCGACCTCGAAGTACGAGCACGATCTCCTCGGCCGCAACTCGCGCCTCGATGCGCTCCAGGCCAAGGCCCTGACGATCAAGCTGGCCCGTCTCGACGACTGGAACGACGCTCGTCGTGCCGCCGCCGCCTGGTACCGCGAGTACCTGCCGGCCGCCGTGCGCCCGCTCGTGATCCGTCCCGAGGCCGTGGCCGTGCATCACCTCGGTCTCGTCCAGGTGCCCGACGGCACCCGTGACTCCATCGGTGCCCTGCTCGAGCAGCACGGGATCGGTTGGGGCATCCACTATCCGGTGCCCTGCCACCAGCAGGCCCCGTTCGCGGGTGCCACCCCGGTGTCGATGCCGGTGACCGAGGCGGCCGCCGGCCGCATCATGTCGCTGCCGATGCATCCGCACCTGTCCGAGTCCGACATCAAGCGCATCGCCGAGGTCCTCGGTGGACACCCAGCTCTGGCCGAATCGGCCTGAGGCCGACGGCGTCGAAGAGGCGCCCGGACCCCCGTCCTGGAGGGCTCTGATCGGTGCGGCCGTCGCCGCGCTCGTGATCATGGGCCTCACCTCCCAGGCCGCCTTCTGGACCGAGAAGCTCCAGGAGGAGGTCTGGCTGGCCCAGGCCGAGGTGGAGTACCGGGGCGACTCGCTCGTCGAGACCGTGGCCGTGGCCATGCAGTCGCCGGGCGTGTGGGGTCCGATCGCGGTCGAGAACGGATATCCGATCAAGGACTTCCAGGAGCACTACCGGGCCGAGGTCGTCGGCGGCACGCAGGCACTGCGTGTCGAGTTCGAGGATCCGGATCCCGAGATGGCCCGCTCGATCGTGCAGCAGGTCATCGACGCCTACCTCGAACAGTTCACGGTGATCGACGACTCGGTGCAGAACGAGACCCTCGAGCGGTATCTCGAGAGCCTCCGCCTCGTCGAGACCGACCTCATCCTCGTGCTCGAGGACACCGCGGAGCTGACCCGCAACGAACAGATCGACCGACAGAACGAGCTGATCGCCGTTCGTCAGGCCATCACCCAGGTGCTGCTGCGCCTCGATGGCCGTGCCTCCGAGATCGACCGCCTGGAGGAGCTCCAGCCCCGGGTCATCTCCGAGCCGTACGTGTTGCCCGAACCCATCGAACCCGAGCCGCTCAAGATGGCGGTGGTCGGCGCCGGTGCCGGCGGGCTGCTCGCCGTGGCCGCGGCGTTCTTCCTCTTCCACCGCGACGAGGTCCGCTCGCTCGAGGACGACGACGACTGGGAGCTGGCCGCATGACCCGCCCCGGTTCGATGCCCGGCCGCGTCGCGAAGCGAGCCCTGGATCTCGCCATCGCACTCGTCCTGCTGGTGCTGCTCTCCCCCGCCCTCGCCGTGATCGCGGTGCTCGTGAAGCGCTCGTCGCCGGGTCCGGTCTTCTTCGTCCAGGAACGGGTCGGCCAGGGTGAGCGACCCTTCTCCCTCTACAAGTTCCGCACCATGGCCGTGGCGAACGACGACTCCCGTCACCGGGAGTTCGTGACGGCTCAGATCCGGGGCGAGGCCACCGCCGAGACGAGCGACGGCAACTTCAAGCTCGACGACCCCCGCGTGACCGAGGTGGGTGCCGTGCTCCGGCGCTACTCGCTCGACGAGTTGCCCCAGCTCCTCAACGTCGTGAACGGGTCGATGTCGCTCGTCGGCCCCCGACCGTCCCTCGCCTGGGAGGTCGAGTTGTTCTCCGACCGGCACCGCCGGCGGGCCGCCGCCGTGCCCGGCTGTTCGGGCCTCTGGCAGGTCTCGGGGCGGAACCGGATGAGCATGGCCGAGATGCTCGACCTCGATCTCGACTACGTCGACGACTGGAGCCTCCTCGGCGACCTGTCGATCCTCGTGCGCACGCCCATCGCGATCCTGCGGGGCGACGGTGCTCGCTGAGCCGACGAACGGACTGTCGCTCGTGACCGTGGGTGCCGGACGCCGCCAGGGAGACCTGGCCACGCGCAACGAACTCTTCGTCGACCAGCGCTGGTGGTGTGTCCTCCAGCGGACCTACGGGTTCGCCGTGCAGACGCTGTCGATGCCGGGCCCCGATGGCACACCGGGCGGCTCGGTCGCCTATGTCGACGTCGACGATCCCGCCGGCGCCCGGCGCGTCTCGTTGCCGTTCTGTGATCTCGTCGATCTGCCGTGCACACCCGAGGCCTGGGCGGTGTTGCGGCGGGTCTTCACCGCCGATGGCCCCGCCCGTCTCACGACGATGGCCGACCACCCGATCGTCGACGATCCCGAGTTCTCGACCGTCGTGGACGCGGTGCATCAGGTGGTCCCGGTCGCCGCCGACGCCGACCCCCTCGAGTCGTTCGCGACCCTTCCACGACGCATGGTGCGCAAGGCCGCCCGCAACGGCGTGACCTACCGGGCCGCCACCGAGGTGGCGGCGATGGACGCCTTCCACGAACTGCACGTCGGGGTCCGCAAGTACCGCCACGGCCTGTTGGCCCAGCCGCGGGACTTCTTCCGGGTGATCCACGACGAGTTCATCGCCGGTGGCGACGGTGCGGTCATGCTCGCCGAGCGGGACGGCGACGTCCTCGGCGCCGTCGTGTTGCTCCACACCGAGTCGGCCGTGCACTACAAGTTCGCCGCCTCACATCCCGATGCCCGCCGTGACGGCGTGAGCCACGGGCTCGTGCACGCGGCGCTCGAACACACTCGCGACACCGGTCGTCCGGTGTTCGACTTCGGCCGGGCCGACCTCGATCAGGCCGGCCTCGTCGACTTCAAGCGCCGGTTCGGTGCGATCGCCACGCCGATCGCCACCTCGAGCCGGCTTCCCCTCGCCCATCCCGAGTTCCGTGATCTCCTCGGGGAGATGACCGAGCTCTACGTCCGACCCGATCTGCCCGACGCGCTCGCCGCGCGTGCTGGCGCCCACCTCTACCGGTACTTCGCATGAGCATCGACGACACCCCCATCCACCTGGGCGACCGTGCCGAGCACGACGATCGCATCGACCCCGGGGTCATCCTCGGCTATCGGGTCGAGCGGTTCGACGCCGACCCACTCGTCCTCGGTCCCGACGCCCGGCTCCGCTCCGGCACCATCCTCTACGACGGCACCACGATCGGGGCGCGTCTGCAGACGGGCCACAACGTGATCGTGCGCGAGGAGTGTGAGATCGGCGACGACGTCGCGATCTGGTCGAACTCCGTGATCGACTACGGCTGCCGCATCGGCCATCGGGTCAAGATCCACACCAACATCTACATCGCGCAGTTCACGGTGATCGAGGACGATGCGTTCCTCGCCCCCGGCGTGTCGATCGCCAACGACCTCTATCCGGGGTCGGATGCCTCCGCCGAGGTGATGCGGGGGCCCGTGATCGAGCGGGGCGCCCAGATCGGCGTGAACACCACACTTCTGCCCTATGTCCGCGTCGGTGCCGGTGCGATCATCGGCAGTGGCTCGGTCGTCTCACGCGACATCCCGCCCGGGGTGGTCGCGTACGGCAACCCGGCCCGCCCGACCAAGCTGGTGTCCGACCTCCAGCCCATCGACGAGCGTGTGGGAGACACACCATGACGATGATCGAACCCCGCGAATCGATCCCGGCCGACGTTGTCGTCGTCGAGGGACCGATGACCTTCGCCGGCGTGCACGACACCACCACCCCGCGGCTCACCGGTCGCCGCTTCTTCGGCCTGACCCTGCTGACGCTCGTGTTGACGTTGCTCGGCGGCCAGATCGGCTACGCCTCGGCCGGCCTGTTCGACAACGTGTGGCAGGCCCGCACCGAGGTCGAGTACCGCGGCAACTCCTGGACCGAGACCGAGGACGTGGCCGTGCAGTCGCGCTCCATCACCGGACCGATCGCCGCCGAGTACGGCGTCGACATCAAGGAGTTCGAGGAGGACTTCACCGCCGGGCTCATCGGCGGCACACAGATCCTCCGCATCGAGTACTTCGACCGGGACCCGGCCGTGGCCCAGGGCATCGTGAGCGACGTCGCCGAGGCCTACATCGCCGAGGCCTCCGAGCGCGAGCCCGAGGCCAACATGGTCCTGCTGCAGAGCCAGCTGGCCGAGCTCGAGGGTGAGCTCGAGGCCTCCCAGGCCGCACTGCTCGGCATCGCCGCCGAGCCCGGTGCGCCGCTCACGGTCGAACAGCAGAACTATCAGACCGAGATCGCCTCGCTCCGTGCCCGCATCGGCACCATCGAGCTCCGCATCCTCGACATGCAGCTCGCCGAGCAGGATCTCGAAGCCCGTGGTCTGCCGTACTACGTGACCCAGCCGTTCGTGTTCGAGGAACCGTTCTTCCCCCGCCCGATGCGGCTCGCCCTCCTGGGTGGTGCGATCGGTGCCCTGCTCGGTCTCTGCCTGGTCGCCTGGAACCTGTACCGGCCCGACGAGGCCTGACGGTCCGCCCCACCCGCATCATGACCCTCGAACCCGCACCCGCCGCCGTGTCGGCGTCGCGCGACCACGACGCCGTGGTCACCGAGCCCACCAGTGGGTCGCGGGCGGTCGTCAACGACTCCGCCTCCTCGGCGGTGTGGACGATGGCCTCCCGGGTCACCGGGTTCGCACGGGTCATCGTGATCGGCGCGGTCTTCGGCCCGACGTATGTGGCCAATCTCTTCCATCTCGCCAACCAGCTGCCCTGGCTGTTGTTCGAGATCACGGTCGGTTCCCTGCTCGGGTCGTTGCTGGTGCCCGCGCTCATGGCGCACATCGGCGACGACCCGGGCGCTCCTCGTGATGCCGACGCCCTCGGCCGCCTCGCGAGCGCCATGACGAGTGTCGTGGCGCTCACCTTCGGCGGCATCGCCATCGTCGTCATGCTGGCCACGCCGCTGGTCTCCCGGGTGTTCGCACTCGGAGTGCCCGACGCCGTCCGTGACGATCTCATCGGTGCGGGCACCATCCTGGTGCTGCTGACCGCACCCCAGCTCGTCGGCTACGGGCTCACCGTCGCCGGCCAGTCGATCCAGCAGGCGATGGGCCAGTACGCCTGGCCCGCGGCGGCCGGCATGATCGAGAACGTCGTGATGATCGCGGCCCTCGTGGTCTATGCGGTCGTGTTCGAGACGGGCACCGAGGTGGTCGTGCTCGACACGCCCCGGCTGCTCGTGTTGGGCCTCGGTTCGTCCGCGGCCGTGGCCGCCCATGTGGTGCTCCAGTGGTGGGGCGTGCGCCGGGTCGGCATCCGACTGCGGCCCACCTGGGGATTCTCGCATCCCGAGGTCCGTCGGCTGCTCGGTCGGGCCGTCGCCGCGATGGGCACCGCCGCACTCAACGGTGTCCGCCTCTTCGTCGTGCTGATCGCGGCGAACAGCCTCGCCGGCGGCACGGCCGCCCTCCAGCTCGGGCTCAACCTGATCGGGGTCGCGGTGGCACTCGGCGCGAAACCGGTCGCCTACGCCGTGCTGCCCCAGCTCGCGCTCCGCTTCGGTGTCGGTGATCTCACCGGCTACCGGGACGACTACGAGCGAGGCGTCGGCCTCGCGGCACTGGTCGCCGTGCCGGCCGCCATCGCCGCCCTCAGCCTCGGCTGGCTGCTCGGGCCCGCCCTCGCCATCGGCGAGATGTCGAACGAGAGCGGCCGGGCGTTGCTCCTCGTCACCGTCACCCTGCTCGGCGGTGCGGTCATCGGTGAGGCCCTCCACCAGCTCGCCGTCGCCGCCGCCTACGGCCGCGACGACGCCCGCTCCCCGCTGCTCGCGTTCGTGGTCCGCCTCGTGATCACGGTGGTCGGTGTCGGTCTGGCGTTGCGGACCGGCGGCGACCTCCGCCTCGGTCTCATCGTGGTCGCCCTGTCCGCCGGCGACCTGATCAGCTCGGTGCTGCTCCACCGCTGGGCCACCCGGGGGCTGCCTCGCGGAGGCTCGTACCGGCTCGGGATGTCGGTGCTCCGCACGACGGGCGCCGCCGCCGTCGGCTTCGGTGCCGCGGCCGGTCTGGCCGTCCTCGCCGGGACGGGGCTCGATCTCACCGCCCTGGCGATTCCCGCCACCCTCGTGGCCGGCGGCCTCGGTGCGGCGCTCACACTCGGTCTGCGGTTCCGCCTCGACGACGAGGTCCGCACCCTCATCACCCAGTTCCGTGGAGGTGCCGCATGACCTCGGTGCTGCGACCCCCGAGCGACGGTGAGGCCGTCGTCGTTCCCCGCGCCGAACGACTCGAAGACGGCGTCCGTCCCGTCGCGGTGGATGACGCCCGCGAGCTCGTCGAGCTGCTCCGCTCCCGGCTGTCGACCCCGACCGACGGCGAGCTCCGCCGTGCACTGCTCTGGCTGGTCCCCGCGATCCTGATCACGGGTGTGTCGGTCTCCCTCGGCGACGGGCCCATCGGTGCCGGCGTCGCCGGCCTCGTGATCCTCGTGATGATCGCGTGGCGTCTGCCCCACTTCGCCGGCTACATCATGATCGCCGCCTCCCCGTGGGTGGTCGGATTCGGCCGGGATCAGGTGCTCCCACTGCTGCGGGTCAACGAAGCACTGCTCGCCGTCATCATGGCCGTGCTGGCGCTGCGGTGGTTGCTCTACTCCCGACGGATCGTCTTCCGCTTCCGTTCGATCGATTACGCCATGATCGCCGTGGTGCTGTTCGGGTTCTTCCTGCCCCTGGTCGCCCAGTTCGTCCGGTTGAAGCCGCTCGGCGCCGACGACGTGTTCTACGCCGCGGTGTTCGTGCGCCTCGCCTTCCTCTACGCCACGATCCGACTCACCATCCGGACCCAGCGTCAGGTGCGGACCGCGATGGCGTTGTCCCTGCTGTCGGCCTCGATCCTCGGTGTGCTCGGCACCATGGACTCGCTGAACCTGCTCCAGGCGGCCGAGCGCCTCCACCGGTTCTTCCCCAACGACGGTTTCGTCGTCGACGACGGCCGGGGCGCCTCCACGATCGGCAACCCCATCGGCTTCGGCGTCTACATGGCGATCAACGCCATGATGGCCATCGCCCTGTTCCTCGCCGGTGAACGCCCACGCAAGCTCGTCGGCGCCGCGGCGATCATCTGCTGTGTCGGTGTGGCCGGGTCGGGCCAGATCGGCCCGTTCCTGTCGTTCGGCGTCGGGCTGCTCACCCTGGCGATCGTGACGAAGTCGACGAAGCGCATGATCCGCCTCGCCATCCCGTTCGCCCTGGTCGTGGCGATCCTGCTCGCCCCGCTGGCCCAGCGCCGGATCGAGGGCTTCGGTGGTCCGGAGATCGACTCCCGCAAGCGCGAGGCGATCGCCAACTCGCCGGTCTCGGAACAGGGCCGGGCGCTGTTCGAAGCCAACCCCGGCTCGAGCTGGGACGTGCGCCTCTACAACCTCGAGATGTTCTTCCTCCCGGAGTTCGCCGAGCCGGCGAACGTCTTCTGGGGCGTGACACCCCAGGCCCGGGTCACCTCGCCTCGTGAGGGCGAGGAGTTCATCTGGATCGAGTCGGGCCACCTCTGGTTGTTGTGGAGCGGCGGTGTGCCGCTGTTCATCACCTGGTTCGGCCTGCTCGGCAGCGGCATGATCGTCGGTCGACGGGTGGTCCGTGGCCGAGCGGGCCCGATCGGCGCCGCCGGTGCGGCCACCGTCGCATCGATGTGGATCGTGAACACCGCGATGATCATGGACCCGCACATGACCCTGCGCGGCACGGCCGACGTGCTCTATCCGTTGCTGGCGTTGTGCATGACCGGGGCGATGCACCACCCCACGCACAACCGACCGATCATCGACTGGTCGAACGGTGTGCCCCGGCGGGCGCTGCCCGCGGCGGAGCCCCGGGCAGCACTCGCCGACCCGGCTCGTCGCTGAGCTCTCAGACCTTCGGCGCCATCTTGTCGCCGGGCAACGGACCGTCCCCGGCGAGGGCGCTCTGGAAGCGTCGCATGCCGCCGAGCCAACGATCGACGTCGGTGGCCTTGCGCTCGACGTAGGTCTGCACCTCGGGGTGTGGGAGCACGTGGAACCGCTCCTCGCCCATCGCCTCGAGACAGGCTCGTGCGACGTCTTCGGACGACACCACGCCGTCGCCGGCGGCCACACCGCCGGCAAGATCGGAGTCGTCGCCCTCCATGGCCTCGGCCACGGCGCGGATCTTGGGGTCGGGTGAGTTCCGGATGATGTTGGTGTCGACCGCCTGGGGGCACAGGACCGACACCCGGATGCCCTGGTGGTGGTGCGTGATCGACATCCACTCGGCGAACGCCACCGCCGCGTGCTTCGTGACCGAGTACGCCATGGACCCGATCTGGGACAGCAATCCGGCGGCTGAGGCGGTGTTGAGCAGGTAGCCGCCGCCGTTCGCGATCATCGACGGCAGCACTGCACGGGCGGCCGACATGTGCGACATCACATGCACCTCCCACATGGCCTGGACCGACTCGTTGGAGTCCTCCAGGCCGCCGTTCGTGACGTAGCCGGCGTTCGACACGAACACGTCGATCGGGCCGTGGGCGTCCTCGGTCGTGGTGACGAGGTCGATGATCGCGGCTTCGTCGCGCACGTCGATGGCCACGCCCGTCCCGCCGATGCGCTCGGCGACGGCCGTGGCCGCGGCACCGTCGAGGTCGGCGACCACGACGTGGCGGGCCCCGGCGTCGTGGCAGGCCACGGCGAGTGCCTCGCCGATGCCCGATCCTCCACCCGTGATGACGACGACCCGATCCTTCATGTCCATGGCCGGACCCTAGGTCGCCCACCCCGGCCGACCAAGCCTGTGCGAGCCCGACCGGCGGCTGCGGCGCCTTCGAGTCGCACCGCACCCGCCGATTACGGTGGTGCACATGGCACACGACCTCGTTCTCCGTGGTGGCACCGTCGTCGACGGGACGGGCGCAGCCCGCAGGGTGGCCGACGTGGCGATCGACGACGGCGTGATCTCCGCCGTGGGCGACCGACCGGGCGAGGTCGGGCCCGGTCGGCGGGAGATCGACGCCGACGGCCAGCTCGTCACGCCGGGCTGGGTCGACATCCACACCCACTACGACGCCCAGGCCACGTGGGATCCGTATCTCACCCCGTCCGGCTGGCACGGCGTCACGACCGCGGTGATGGGCAACTGCGGGGTCGGCTTCGCGCCGGTCGCCCCCGATCGTCGCGAGTACCTCGTCGAGGTGATGGAGGGTGTCGAGGACATTCCCGGTGCCGCACTCACCGATGGCATCGAGTGGGGCTGGGAGAGCTTCGAGGAGTACCTCGACGATCTCGGCCGGCGCCCGTTCGTGGCCGACCTCGGTGCGCAGGTCCCCCATGTGGCGGTCCGGACCCACGTGATGGGTGAGCGTGGCGTCGGCCACGAGGCGGCTTCGGCCGACGACCTCGCCGAGATGCAACGCCTCGTCACCTCGGCACTGCGAGCCGGCGCACTCGGCGTGTCGACGTCGAGGACGCCGTTGCACAAGACCATCCGGGGCGAGGTGGTGCCCGGCACCCACGCGGAGGTCGACGAACTGTTGATGCTCGGTCACGCCATCGCGGATGCGGGCCATGGGGTGTTCCAGTCGGCGCTCCACCATCCCGATGTGCCGGGGGCGTTCGGCTGGCTCCGGGCGATCGCCGAGATCACCGGCGGCCCGGTCACCTTCAATCTCAACCAGATCGACGCGGCCCCCGATGTCTGGCGCGACGTGCTTCCGCTGCTCGAGCAGGCCGCCGCCGACGGGCTCGGGGTGAAGGCCCAGATCGCCGGTCGGGCGATCGGGATCCTCATGTCCTGGGACGGCACCGTCCATCCGTTCATCCACACCCCGACGTGGCGACGTCTCGCTGCTCTGGATCGGCCCGCCCGGCGTGCCGCACTCGCCGACCCGGCCATCCGAGCCGCCCTCGTCACCGAGGACGCCGTGGCCGGGACCACCAGCTTCGGGCGGTTCGTCACGGGGACCTGGTCGAAGATGTTCCCGTTCACGGGTGAGACCGACTACGAGCCGGGGCCCGAACGCTCCGTCGCCGCACTCGCCGCCGCCGAGGGGGTGTCCCCCGCCGAGTACGCCATGGCCCGCCTCGACGAAGCCGACGGTCAGGGCCTGCTCTACTTCCCGCTCATGAACTACACGGGCGGGAACCTCGACCTGACCCACACGCTGCAGCAGCACCCGGGCACGCTGATGGGGCTCTCCGATGGCGGCGCCCATTGTGGGGCGATCTGCGACGGCGGCATGCCGACGTTCATGATCCAGTACTGGACCCGGGACCGCCCGGGCGATCGGCTCGGGTTGGAGGCGATGGTCCACCGACAGACGGCGCAGGTGGCGAGCCATGTCGGCCTGCACGACCGGGGTGTCGTCGCACCCGGGTACCGGGCCGATCTCAACGTGTTCGATCACGCCGCCCTCGACGTCGAGGCACCACGCATCGCCTGGGACCTGCCGACCGGCGCCCGCCGCTACGTGCAGCGGGCCCGGGGCTACACCGCCACGGTGTGCGCCGGCGCCGTCGTGGCCGAGCACGACGAGTTCACCGGTGAGCTCCCCGGTCGGTTGATCAGGGGCCCGCAGGCCGCCCCCGCATCCTGATGCGAGCCCCGGGTCGCTGATGCACCTGAGCTGTCGGGCACACGCACGGACCGCCGGCGCTCCCCTCGCCGGCGCGCGGCCCACGCCCACCAGTTCGAGCGCGGCATGAGGGTCGTCGTCGTCGGTGGGGGGATCGCCGGGGTCTCGGCGGCCTGGGCGTTCGCCGCCGAGCCGGACGGTCGACCGCGCGGCGGTGTCTCGGTCACACTCGTCGAGGCCGAGGCGACCCTCGCTCATCACACCACGGGCCGCTCCGCCGCCCAACTCATCGAGAACTACGGGGCGCAGGCCCTCCGCCCGCTCACGACGACCTCGCTCCCGTTCTTCCACGAGCCCCCCGAGGGGCTCACGGACGCGCCGCTGCTGACCGAGCGGGCGCTGCTGACGGTCGGGACCGTCGAGCAGGACGAGGCCATCGAGCGGACCCTCGCCGAGGGTCGTCTGGCCAATCCGACGATCACCGAGATCGACGGTGACGAGGCGCGCCGCCGGGCACCACTCCTCGCCCCGACCGACGGTCACCGCTATGTCCTCGAGCCCGAGTCGGCCGACATCGACGTCGCCGGTCTCCACCAGGCCTTCGTCCGCGGGTTCCGGGCGGCCGGTGGCACGATCGCCACCGTCACCCGCCTCGACGCCGCCCGAGCGAACGGCTCGGGCTGGCGGGTCGAGACCACCACCGGACCGATCGACGCCGACATCGTCGTGAACGCCGCCGGGGCGTGGGGCGACGTCGTGGCCACCGCCGCCGGGGTCGAGCCGGTCGGGCTCACACCGCTGCGGCGCACGGCGTTCATGGTCCGCTCGCCGTGGGACCACGAGTCCGCCGGGTGGCCGCTCGTGGCCGACGCCGAGCACACCTGGTACCTGAAACCCGACGGTGCCCAGTTCCTCTGCTCGCCCGCGGACGAGACCCCGTCGGCGCCGATGGACGCGAAGCCCGAGGAACTCGACGTGGCGATCGCGATCGAGCGGATCAACAGCCACACCACGCTCGACATCCGCACGGTGGCGTCGAGTTGGGCGGGGTTGCGGACCTTCTCACCCGACCGGTCGATGGTGCTCGGGCCCGACCCCGACCACCCCGGGTTCGTGTGGTGCGTCGGCCAAGGCGGCACCGGCATCCAGACCGCCCCGGGTGCGGCTCGTTGTTGCGCCTCGATGGCCCTCGGCGAGCCCCTCGACGAGCGGATCGACCCGGGTGGGTTGACGGTCGACCGGTTCCGCTGACCTGTCCATTGCGGCCGGGCGACGCCACCCGACCCGACGGATCTCCTCCGCGAGATGACGCAGCCCGCGCCCGAGCGCCCGGATCGCCCGCCACGGGTGTCGGATCGCCCGGAACGGCAATCGCCACCAGTCCGACCGGATCCCCCGGAACGGATGGAGGAAATGGCCGACCATGCCGGGCGCCATCGGCTCGTCGATCCCGTAGACCTCGGGACGCCGGTCGGCGGGCATGAAGTAGGTCCGGAAGAACAGATCCCACGCCGGCAGGAAGACCGAGTAGTTGCTGTTGATCGCCTCGGGGTCGTTGGCGTGGTGCCAGTGGTGGAACTCGGGTGTGATGACGATGCGGTGGAGGGGCCGGAGCCGCCACCGCACGTTGGCGTGCAGGAACAGCCCGGTGGCGATCTGGAGGAACGCCACGATGCCGGTGAACTCGAGCGGGAAACCCGCCGCGAGGAGGAACACGACGGGCGGGGCGATGATGGCGCCGTCGAACGGGTGGTTCCGGAATCCCGACACCCAGTCGAGCGTCTCGGTGGAGTGGTGCACGGCATGGAAGCGCCAGAGAAACGGGATCTCGTGGCTCCAACGGTGGGCCCAGTAGATGATGAGATCGAAGGCCAGGAAGCCCAGGACGACCTGGAGCCAGAGGGGCATCATCACCACGAGCGGGCGGACGGCGAGGCCGGGCAGCCACGCCAGGGACACCAGGCCGACCGGCACGAGCACCAGGGCCCCGATGAAGGTGGTCGCCGGCTGCGCGAGCACGTAGCCGAGGTCGGTGCCGAGTTGGGGTCGACGGAGCTTCTGCTCGGGGTGTCGTGGGAACCGCTTCTCGAACGGAACGATCAGCACGAACAGGAGCGGAACGAGAAACAGCCCCGCTCGGTCGTAGGCGAGCGATGCGGCGACGATGAGGGCGGCGACGCCGGCGGTGCGTCGCCGCCGACGGCGAGCGGCCGGACGGGGGTCGACGGGCGGCCGGATCGGGTGGCGCGCCGGTGAAGGTGCGGTTGCGAGTGCCATGCACACACGGTGGCGGAGCGCCACGGTGAGCGGTATCGGCCGATGGTTCGGTTCCGCGGCCGATCGATCGGACGAGGGCCCGGGTCAGTCGACGGGGATCGCGCCCGCCACGTCGAGCGTCACCTCGGAGGCCACCCCGTCGGCCGGCAGGGCGGCGAGCACCTCGTCGACCCGGTCGTCGGTGACGGCCACGGCCACCGTCGGCCCGCTGCCGCTCAACCAGGTGGCCACGGCACCGGCGGCGAGCGCGGCGTCGGCGGCGGCCTTCGTGTGGGGTGCCGCCTCGAAGCGGCAGTCCTGATGCAGTCGATCGGCGGTGGCCGAGGCGAGCATCGACACGTCGTCGAGGTGGATCGCGTGGATCAGCAGACCGAAGCGCCCGAGATTGTGGACCGCGTCCTCCCGGCTCACCATCGGTTCGAGGCACGACCTCGACTCGTCGGTGCTGGTCTCGGTCTCGGGCACCCAGACGAGGAGACGCCCGGGCCAACGGTCGGGCAACCGGTGGTTCGTCCGTCCGGCGATGAGGTGCGTGCCGCCGAACACCGCGGGAGCGGCGTTGTCGCCATGGCCCTCCAGATCGAACACGACCTCGTAGGCCGCGGCCCGCGCGGTGTCGAGATCGTCACCGGCATGGAGCCGTGCGAGCACGGCCGCCGCGGCTCGGGCGGCTGCGGAGAAGCCGAGGCCTCGGCTCGGCGGCACGGAGCCCACGTCGAACCAGAGGTCGCCGGGCCCACCGGCGGCGTCGTAGGCGATCCGGGCGATGTGCTCCGGTCCGCAGACGTCGCCGACACCGGTGTCGTTCACCGTCACGTGCCGATCGACGGCGAGGCCGATGACGTCGAAGCCCGATCCGAGATTGGCCGAGGATCCGGGAGCGCGTACGACGGTCACGGCGCCGGAGTCTAGTTGGGCCCCTCGCCGTCGGGCGGGACGACGACGTCGGCGGCATCTAGGGTCCTGCGTCATGGAACTCGACGGTGCACACGTGTTCATCACCGGGGCCTCCCGCGGCATCGGCGCGGCCATGGCCTCCCGTTTCGCAGCGGCCGGTGCCCGGGTCTCGGTCGCCGCACGGAGCGTCGACGCGCTCGAGAAGGTCGCTGCCGAGATCGGCGGGCGGGCCTTCGAGGCCGACCTCACCGACGACGCGGTGACCGAGGCGCTCGTCGAACGGGTCGAGGCCGAGGCCGGACCGATCGACGTCCTCGTCAACAACGCCGGTCTCGAGACCACGGCATGGCTGGTCGATGTCGATCCGTCCACGATCCGACAGGTCACCCGGCTCAACCTCGAGGCACCGATGGTGCTGACCCGCCAGGTGCTCCCCGGCATGGTCGAGCGTGGACGGGGCCACGTCGTGTTCACGTCGTCGGTCGCCGGTGCGGCATCGTTCCCCGGCCTCGCCGCCTACTGCGGCACCAAGGCCGGCCTCACCAACTTCGCGGCCACGGTGCGGGCCGAGCTCCGCGACCACCCGATCGGGATCACCGTGGTGGCACCGGGCCCGGTCGACACCCAGATGTGGGACAACCTCGAGGACGCCCGCGAGTTCGAACCGATGCTCGGTCGGCTCCGCCAGCTCCAGCTGATCCCGAAGACCTCGCCGGACAAGTTGGCCAAGCGCACGGTGAAGGCCGTCGCGAAGGACCGTCGCCACGTCCGGACCCCACGCCGACTGACCTCGACCTTCATGCTGAACGAAGCGCCCCGGCGGATCATCGAGGGTGTGCTCTCCGGCGTCCCGATCGGGCCGCCGGTGCCCGGAGCCACCGTCGCCGGGACCGACGCCGACGAGACCACGGCCGCCTGAGTGCACCTCGTCGTGGCCGGCCCGACCGCGGCCGGCAAGTCGACGGTCGGCCGCTCGCTCGCGGCGGCCACGGATCGGCGGTTCATCGAGGGCGATGATCATCATCCGGCGGAGAACGTCGCCCGCATGTCCTCGGGACGTCCTCTCACCGACGCCCATCGGAGGCCCTGGCTCGACGCACTCGTCGCCGAACTCGCTGCCGCCGGGCCCGCCGTCCTCTCCTGCTCCGCGCTGCGGCGAGCCCATCGGGACCATCTCCGCACGGCCGGTCCGCTCCGCATCGTCATGCTCGTCCCCGACCCCGACGAGGCACGTCGCCGGGCAGCCGCACGACGCGGCCACTTCATGCCGGCCGACCTCGTCGAGTCCCAGTACTCGACGCTCGAACAGCCCGGGCCGGACGAGCCCGACACCCTCGTGCTCGAGCGGGGCGACCTCGACGTCACAGACACCGTCGACCGGGTCCTGCGCTGGTTGGGATGATCTGCCGCGGCGACGTGCGCCGCTCCACGTTGCGCCGATCAACGATGACCCGGCCAGGGTCGCCGTCCTAGCGTCGGGGAGGTGATCTCCTCCCCCGTCGACCGGGCACACCATCATCTCGACCTGCTGCCGGGTGCGGCGCCACCGCTCGAGGGCATCACGATCCAGGGACCCGGATCGCTCGCGTCCGCCTTCGACGTCGACACCCTCGTCGAAGCCGCCGTCGTCGGAGCGGCGGCGGCCATCCGAGCGGTCGGGATCGATGGCGCCACACCGATCGGCATCGACCGGCGTCGGCTCCACACGACCCTCACCACCCACGTCCGTGTCGACGGGGCCACCGTGCCGGCCTGGGCCGAGCTCTCGGGGTACTACGAGACCGGCGACGATCGGCTGGTGCAGTTCCACGCCAACTTCGCCCACCACGCCGCCGGGGTCCGAGCGGTGCTGGGACTCGCCTCGGACGCCGATCGGGATGCCGTCGCCGCCGCGGTCCGGACGTGGCCGGCACTCGAGCTCGAAGCGGCGATGATCGACGCCGGCATGATCGGCGCCGCCCTCCGCACGCTCGAGGAATGGGCGACGCATCCCCACGCGATCGCGACGGCCGATCTCCCGCTCTTCGAAGCCACTCGACTGGGCGACGCCGCTCCGCGGCCGGCGACCGTCGAGGCCGATGCACCGCTGGCGGGTGTGCGGGTACTCGACACGTCGCGGGTACTCGCCGGGCCGGTGGCGGGCCAGACCCTCGCCGCCCACGGCGCCGACGTCCTGCGCGTCGGGGCCGCCCATCTGCCGGCCGTGGAGATCGGCGTGCTCGCCACGGGGGCCGGGAAGCGCAACACCGACGTCGATCTCGACACCGCCGAGGGACGCGACACGTTCGAGACCCTGCTCGCCGGCGCCGACATCTGGATCGACGCCTATCGGCC